>JALLOG010000009.1 GCA_027717645.1 Desulfobacterota bacterium AH_259_B03_O07 | reverse complement strand
ATCGAAGTATGTATCAAGACAAAGAAAAGAAAATATTAAAAATATGGATACCCGATTTAAAGATCACGGGTATGACAGATGAAAAAATTCCTGGAAACGTTAACATCTATTTTGGGTTTTTGTCCCCGAGTTACGTGACATTTACAATTGCGAGCGGAGCGAAGCAATCTCCTGTATAGCACAATGCGAGGGGATTGCTACGACTGACTTAGTCAGTTTCGCAATTACAGGCCCCAGACGTGTCATTGCAAACGATTGTGAAGCAATCTCCAGAGATACCTCGTGATCGCTTCGTTTGAGACTTGCGATGACAATTTGTTGGTAGGGATTACTTCGTCGTTTCACTCCTCCCGTTGACCACTGTATCTTTCTGGTCTTAAGAAGATACCATGCAGCTCAGTGTAGGGGGCTTCATTTGTAGAATCAAGAGGGGGAGGGGATTCTGAAGAAGATAGTATAGAGTACGGGAACTACAATCAGTGTGAGCAATGTTGCAAATGCTAGTCCACACAGGATTGTTACCACCATGGAGACAAAGAAAGCATCTTGAAGTAGAGTGATCATCCCAAGGATCATAGTTAGCGCTGCCAATGACAGTTTGGAACGTTGAGTGCCCTGGACGGTGCCTGGAAAACTAATACCGACTTCTAGCATAGCAGCTGCTTGGATCGTAACCCTATCAAAAATTTATATATAGTGGATAAGGGCAACCTAAACCAGGAAATTCGAGCCTTATTTAGGCTTGTTTTGAGTTTCAGAGTTTTCGCTCTTTCCTATTTCCTCTGGAGAAATCCAACCGCCGCCTAGGGCTTTATAGAGCCTTACGTAGGAACTGTAATATTCCTGTGTGGCTTGAGATAGGTCTAGGAGAGCGGAAAATTGGGCGCGTTCAGAGTCTAGCACTTCAAGATAGCTGGAGAAGCCCTGATCGTATCTCAGCATTGCCAATCTATTAGCGTTTACCGCTGCATTCACTTGTCTCCTGAGGGCTTCTGTCTGTTTCCTGTAAGTCTGAATTTCCATAAGCGCGTCCGACACTTCTCTAAATGCGATTAGCACTACGTTCTGGTATTGGTAGAGTGTCTGTTCAGTCCTTGCCTCTTCTATTTGGACCCGGCTCTTATCTTTACCGAAGTTAAAAATAGGACCGAATAGACCGGCTCCGATCGACCAGGCAAAATCCCCAAGTGTCATAGAGGGCGCGTCATTGACAGCCGCTCCGGCACCTCCGGTTAGACTTATCGCCGGGAACCTTTGCGCAACTGCCACTCCTATCTGAGCGTTTTGAGCCTGAAGTAAATAAAGAGCCTCCTGTATGTCGGGTCTCCGCTCGAGAAGCGAAGAGGGCAGACCTGTCGGTATATCAGGAGGTATGATCTGCTGGTAGAGATCAAGTCCTGTTTTTATAGGCTCGGGGAATCTACCGAGCAATATGCTGAGTGCGTTCTCAGTTCTATATATGAATCGCTCGTTTGCGGGGATGGCAGTAGCGGCTATTTCCCTTTGCACCTCTGCCTGGTTTACGTCAATCTCAGGTATAACTCCCTCATCAAAGCGCTTCCGGATTATATCCAAGTTCTCATCTCTGGACTCAAGTGTTTGTTTGGATATTTTAAGCCTCTCCTTAAAATCCAGCAGCATGAAATATGTGTTTACAACCTCTGAGATCAGGCCTATTTGCACAGTTCTCAAGCCGTATTCAGATGCTAAGAGCTGTGCTCGCGCAGATTCGTTTGCCCTGCGGAACTTGCCCCAGAAATCAATTTCCCAGTTTACGAGAGCTGTGATGAACGCGCTGTTGTTAGGTTCGTCTACGATTCTTCCGGCGCCGAAATTTCCCCTGTTTGCGACGCCTTCGAGATCAAAGCTCGGATATATATCTGCTTCCGTAAACCCTAGGAACGCGCGCGCCTCTTCCATCCTGCTAACTGCGATTAAAAGATCTTTGTTTTCATACAATGCCGTGGCGACGAGATAATCCAGCACGGGGTCGTTAAAAAGCTCCCACCACTTAAGATTTACTATTTCTTCCCTATCCCCTTCAGCGAACCTGAACTGCCTAGGCAGATCCCCTATAACAGGCTTTTCAAAGTCCGGGCCTACCATACAGCCAGCTAGTAGAGCCATAACGCTCAGCAGTGCAGTCTTTAGCGGTTTTACGTTATTTAAGATATTCATTTATCGATATCTCAATTTGCCCGGAGCGCTCGTTTTTCCTCATACTTTCCAATTTTGCCAATCATGACGAATAACATTGGATAAAAGAACACACCTAATAGAGTCGCCAAAGACATCCCGCCTAATAGCGCCATACCCATAACGACCCTAGCCTCAGCGCCCGCTCCCGTAGCTACAACCAGGGGTAATACTCCCAGAATGAATGAGAAAGCAGTCATCAAAATCGGTCTGAAACGGAGCTTTGCGGCTTTAATTGCCGCATCGTATAGGGGTAGGCCCTTATCAAATTCGAGTTTCGCGAACTCGACTATCAGAATTGCGTTCTTTGCGGCCATTGCGATCAGCATGACAAGCGCTATCTGAGCGAATATATTTAACTCATAGCTTTCGCTAAATAACCTCGCTACAAAAAGCGCGAAAAACGCGCCGAAGACCGCAAACGGGGTTCCCAGCAAAATACTCCACGGTAATGTCCAGCTCTCATACTGCGCCGCTAGGATAAGGAATACAAATACCAGAGCAAATATGAATACAACTGCGGCTGACCCCGATGCAGCCTGTTCCTGGTATGACATATTACTCCACTCATAGCCCATATTAGCGGGCAGAACCTCATCTGCAACTTCCTCCAGCGCGCCAAGGGCTTGAGCAGAGGTATATCCCGGCGCTGGCGCCCCCGTCAGCTCCACAGCCCTATATAAGTTAAAGCGGGTAGTGTAATCAGGGCCCGTTATATCGTTAATATTTACAAATCCGGCAAGTGGGACACTCTGACCATTTGAGTTCTTTATATAAAAGAGGTTAATCTGTTCTTCATTCTGTCTATACTCGGGCTCAGCCTGAATATAGGCCCTGTATAATCTGCCGAACCTAGTGAAGTCGTTTACATACGTGCCGCCTAAGAACGCTCCTACGGTACTATATATGTTATTTAACGGGATACCTGCCTTAAGCGCCTTGTCCGTGTCAATGTCCATGAATCTCTGCGGTACGTTTGCACGAAAAGTGGTGAATATAGACCCGATTTCTGGTCTTTGCATGGCTGCCTGTATGAACTTTACGCTTTGTTGTGCCAGGTACTCAGGAGCATTGCCACCCCTGTCTTGAAGCATCATCGTAAACCCTGAGCCGCTACCAAGGCCGGGTATGGCAGGCGGGCCGAACGCGAAAACCTGCGCTTCACTAATTTGCGTGTAAAGGGCTATATTTAATAGATTGACTATTTCGTTTGCAGTTTCGTCCCGGTCACTCCAGTCCTTAAGTGAAACGAAAATGAAGGCCGAGTTTGAAGAAAAGCTCCCCGATAGGAGGCTGAACCCCACAGCTGATGTAACGTACTCAACCTGATCAAACTGAGCGATTACACCCTCAACCTTTTTAGTTGCTGCGTCAGATCTTTGTAATGATGCCGCATCCGGAAGCTGAATGTTTACGAAGAGATAACCCATGTCCTCTTCGGGCATAAACCCTCCCGGGACTAATTTGCCGAGAAATATTAAGCCTATAACAACTATTAGAATGAACATGACTCCTCTTTTAATATTTGCAGTAGCAATACGTGTCAGGCTTACGTACTTATCCGTTAGTTTATCAAAACCGTAATTGAATTTATCAAAGAAACGCCCGAGTACACCTTTGGAAGGTTCCCTCTTTCTAAGTAAAAGAGAGCACAATGCAGGGCTCAGGCTAAGTGCGTTAATCGAGGAAAAGACTACTGATACGGCTACGGTGATGGCAAATTGCTGATAGAGGCTTCCTGTTATTCCTCCCATAGCAGCAACCGGGATAAATACCGCGACAAGAACGAGCGTGGTCGCTATAACGGGAGCCGTGACTTCGCTCATGGCTTTTACGGTAGCATCCCTCGGGGACATCCCATTTTCTATATTTACCTGTACGGCATCAACAACCACAATGGCATCGTCAACCACAATTCCAATCGCTAGCACAAGACCTAGGAGCGAGAGCACGTTAATTGTAAATCCGATGACTGGGAAAATCATAAATGCTGCGACGAGTGAGACTGGAATTGCAATAGTAGGTATAAGAGCCGCTCTCCAGTCCTGAATGAATATAAATACCACGAATATAACAAGTACCAGAGCTATAAATAAAGTTACAACAATTTCCTTAATGCCAGCGGTGATAGCGAGTGTGGTGTCGAGCGAAATGTCGTAGCGGACGCTCTCGGGGAATGATTTAGATAAATCCTGAATCGTACGCTTAACTATTTCCGCAAGCTCAGTCGCATTTGATCCCGGGGCTTGATAGAGGGCTATGACCGCGCATTCTTTACCATCGAGTCTGGTAAACGCGTTATAAGTTTCCACTCCGAGCTCAACTCGCGCAACGTCTTTTATCTTGACCTGTGAACCGCTCTCGGTGGTCCTTATTATGACTTCGCCGAACTGTTCCGGAGAATGGAGCCGCTCGGGCAACCTGACTGTATAAGTGAATTCCGTATCGGGAGGAGAAGGCTCTGCACCGAATTTCCCGCCTGGGACAATTACGCTCTGCTGCTGTATTGCATCGACGATCTCGGGAACAGTAATACCTAGCTGTGCCAAACGGTCGGGTTTGATCCATATGCGCATCGAGTAATCGCTTGCACCCAAGACCTGCACACGCCCGATTCCCTTGATACGAGCTAAAATGTCTTGAATATTTATAATGGCGTAGTTCCCTAGAAACTGCTGATCGTACCTCCCGTCCTCAGAAGTTAGAGTGATCAGCATAAGAATATTGGGGAGTGATTTCTCGGTGGTTACTCCAAGCCTCGTTACCTCCTCGGGAAGTTTTGCTGTGGCTGCCGCAACCCTGTTTTGAGTAAAAACGGTATTCATATCCGGGTCTGTGCCTACCTCAAATGAGACCTGGATTGCCATTGTCCCGTCGTTTGAGTTGGTCGATTTCATGTAGATCATGTTATCGACACCGTTAATCTGCTGCTCAAGGGGTGTTGCGACGGACTCCTCAACACTTACTGCATTTGCGCCTGTATATGTAGCCCTGACTTCAACAATAGGGGGTGTAATGTTCGGATACTGCTCAATGGGAAGGCCCCCCATGAATACAAGGCCCAGGATCACCATTACAATGGCGAGTACCATTGCTACTATAGGTCTGTTGACGAAAAAATTTCCCATTTTGTGTTAGATGCTAGTTAGGTCGGGGATTTTTATATCTACGGGTTTGGGATTCACTTTCTGCCCCTCTTTTACCTTCTGAAGTCCCTCATATATGACCCTTTCTCCTGGATTCAAACCTTCGTTAATAAGCCAGAACCCTTTTATTTTAGGTCCGATCTGCACCTGTCTGTTTTGAACTATGTCGTTTTCATCAACGACGAGAACGCTAAATTTGCCCTGTAGCTCGATTACGCATCTTTGGGGTACGAGTATTGCGTTTTCTACAACTTTTACTTTAGCACGCACTCTGGCGAATAGACCCGGGCGAAGAAGCTGGTCGGGATTAGAGAAAGAGGCCTGGATAAGGATGGCTCCGGTCGCGGGATCTACGTTTCTGTCAACAAAATCGAATTTCCCCTTATATTTATATACGGAGTTATCAGCCAGAATGAGCTGGAGGTCTTGTCCTTCCTCTCTCGCCTCGCCCTCATGGGCTAAGTCAGTCTCGGCTATAATCCTCCGGGCCGCTTGCAGATATTCGGTTTCGGTTAAGAAGAACTGAACCAGCATAGTGTTAATGTCTGAGACAGTATTCAGGTTAACCGGGTTAGGGCTTGCTCCAACGAAATCGCCTACCTTGGCTTGTGTTTTTCCTATGATGCCAGTAATAGGAGAATGAATCTTTGTATAGCTTAGCTGTATCTCGGCAGCTCTAAGATTTGCCTCAGCCGCCTTTACCGATTCTATTGAGGCTTCGTAGCGCGCCTGAGCCGAATCGAGATCAATCTGGCTTATGGCGTTTTGCTCAGCAAGGGGCCTTATTCTTCCAAGGTCGCTTTCGGCATTGGCTAAATTTATTCGCGTAGCGGCAAGCGCACTCATCTTCTCAGCCACTTTCTCTTCGAACGGCTGGCTCTCGATCGTATAAAGAAGCTTGCCTTCTTCAACTACCGAACCTTCTTCAAAATGTATCCCTTCCAGATACCCCTCTACGCGGGCTCTAATATCTATGTCCTTAAAACCAAGTGTCTCTCCGACAAATTCCCGGTAAATGGGGACCTCGGTCGTAGTGGTTTCATAAACTTGGATTTGGGGGGGTGGTAGATTAGCCGGACCCTCTTCTCCTCCGCATGAAAAAATAAAAAGCGCAAGACTGGAAAGAATTATTAATGATTTATGTTTCATGGTTGCCTCTCAAGAAGATTTGATAAATATGGGCAATATTAGAGTAATTTGTCGTCCTACCTTTATTAGGGTCATGATGATAACAGATTCTGATATCATTGACTAATCATAGAAGGGTTTGGAATTTCTGCCTTATCAATATAGCAACTACCGAACCTTTCTCTCTGAGTTATGCTCTCGCAGAAGCATTGAGCCTTAATCGGCTTCGCATACTCAGGTTTGATTCTAAATGTCACCTTTCTTAGATGCTCTACCTAATTATCGGAAGCCTGGGTAGTGTCCCCTTTCTTATAGAAATTATGACAAAATGGATAAATAAGGTATTATTAGTGAAAATTTTTACATGATAAAAGGTTCCTAATTGTTTCAGATAAACTAGGAATTAATATCAAAACAACCTAAAGTTGGGAGGATGGAGTGGTTGATGACTATATTCAATCTTTCATGATTCAAAGGCTCGTTGGAATCTTTATTCTTTTATTCATCACTATGCATAGTACAAAACTGTTAGCCGATGAATGTAGTACACATATCGAAAAGGGAGACAAGTACTATGAAGAGTTTGAAAACCCGGAAGCCTTGAAGGAATATGAGAAGGCATATGAATTATGTCCTGATCAATTCGAACCATTAATGAAGTTAACGCGCGCCTATATCGATGTTGGTGAAGATTTAAAGCGAGATAAATCAAATGGTTCAAGAGCTAAAGAGGCTGAGAAATATTTAAATACCGGTATTGAACATTCGAAAATTCTAAAACAGAAATATCCTAATAATCAAGCTAGTTATTTTTTGCTGGCTGTTTCACATGGTAATCTTTCTCTTTTTAAAGGAGGAAGACAGAAAGTAAAACTCGGAAGAGACATTGAGGAGTATGCAAAAAGAGCTATAGAGCTTGATCCCAATTTTGCACCCGCCTATGTAGTTTTGGGAATCTATTATCGAGAAGTCGCCAGCTTAAACGGTCTTCAAAAGGCATTTGCAAATACTTTTTGGGGTGGATTGCCGAATGGAACCCTTGAGAAATCTGAAAGCGCTTTACTCAAAGCATTTGAACTGAGTCCAGATAGTCCTTATGTCCATTTCGATCTAGCAAAAACTTATGAAAAGATGGGTCGTAAGGATAAAGCTATTGAGCATTATACTCACGCTATTGAATTACCGGCGGTTGATCATGATGATGATAGAAAAAAGGTAATTTCAGAGGAAAGACTAGTGAAACTAAATCATGCTGAAACAACTAAGCCAGATAACAAAAATTTGTTAATGCTTAGAAAATCGGAGTGAGTACTAGATTAACAAATCATTCGTTGAGGGTGCCTGTTACATGGTAATCAGCATTTGTGTTAGGGACATGAGCTTGTAAGTTCTATATAGTGGCGTTGAGAGAACTCTCCCATCCATATCAATTAATCCATAAGGTCACAATTTGCAATAAGCTGATCATTATTGATGACCTCTTTAACCTTTCTCGTTAATAGGTGCACTTAGTAACTCCCTATCTATAATCCACCTCGCCTGCCCACTATGAAAGGTCCATAAGTTGGATATAGACTTATTTGGCAGCATAAGGATCGCAAGGAAGCGTCACGTACTTCATGACTGCAACTTAAACCCAGCTTGACAAAAGGGGAGCAGTACAGAGGATCGGGTTTAATTGTTGCTGTAGCTTATTTTTCGACATGTTCCTAGCCTTAATCTCCTATTTCGTTGGATGATTTTTCACCGGCGGGTACAGCACTTGCGAATGGTGATTGGGGAGGCCCATCTTCTGAAAATTCCTTCAAAATTCTTTTTACAAACATAGTGATTGGTACCGCTAAAATTGCCCCGATCACTCCTAGTATATAACTCCAGATCATCAATGAAAGAAATATCTCAAGGATCGATATATCAAGACCGCCTCTCATCAATTTAGGCTTGATCACATTATCAACTATGTTATTGATTAGTATGAAACCGACCACTACGATGATTGCTTTAGTCCACCCAAAAGCTAGCAACGCCAGGAGGAAGGGTGGGATCATTGCAATTATTGCGCCAATGGCGGGGATAAAGTTGAAGAGAAATGACAAAATACCCCAAAGAATGGCGAAATCAACCCCCAATATGATAAGTAGTATTACATTGCCAATAGCTGTTAAAAGGCCCATGAGTGCCGTGATAGAAACAAATTTTCGGACTTCTTTACGAATCTCGAATAGACGTGCAGGTATGCTTCCTACGGGAAGCTCTCCCTTTTGCAACCTTTCTTCAAAACCTGAAAATTCAACCAGCATTAGTGAAATCAATATGAAAAGAAAAATGGAGCTGCTAACCGCATTTAGCGCCCCACCTATGAGAGTGGTAGCAATTTTTAATAATCGTTTGGGATCAAATTCTTCATGTGAGAGCAAATCAGACAGATCGATCCCTACTCGTGAGAGTAAATCAGTTAATGATTTACTTACCTCATCCAGGCTGGCTTCATATGTAGGAAGAGTCTGAACCAATTCAGCCATTGAGGTGCCAACAAATGTTGCTACACCGATTCCGCCCACAATCACAACTAGTATTATGATTAGCAAAGCCAAGGAACGAGATAAACCCTTTTTCACTAGCCAACCGAGTATGGGTGTTACACTAATCGCAAGTAGCGTGGCAAGGAGTATAAACCCTACCAATGAAGATGCCGCGCGCATACCCGCCAGAATTATGACAATACACGCGCCAGCTATTACAACTCGATATAAAGGGTTCATGATTAATCCTCCATACTAACAAGTTTGTTAATAATAATTAATTCTATTAAAATTTCTCGGCATTAAAATTTTTATATTATGCATAAAATGAAAATTATTTTCAGGAGGCAATAGAATGAAAGATAGTTTAATTAACAGTAAATCATGGATGTCAATTAATGAATATAGAAGAAAAGATAAATTTTTATATTTTCTTATATCGAGTTGTAATAGCTGGCGCGTGTATTGTCATAATTCTGGCGGGTATGCGCGCGGCATCTTCATTGGTAGGGTTTATACTCCTTGCCACGCTACTTGCGATTAGTGTAACACCCATACTCGGTTAGCGATAATAGGCTTCATTTAATAATTGCATGTATTGTAGGTGCTCCATGGATTGCAACAAGCATAGCGACAACATTAGCTGGAAGATTACAACCAGAATTTTATGAGGCTTTTTTTGGTTGTTTATTTTTTATTTTTACAACTGTGATAATATTTTCTCACATTTTAAAAGATAAGAAGGTCACATCGAACACCCTATATGGATCTATCTGTGTATATTTATTGGTTGGGATAACTTGGAGTTTTTTTTATGTATTAGTTTATACCATTTTTCCTGATTCTTTTTATATTAATCCCGAAAATAATCTTGATCATGTAGTTAGTTGGAATGATCTTACCTATTACAGCTTCGTTACCCTGACAACATTAGGCTATGGTGATATTACTCCTGTCACTCCACACGCTAGATCCCTTTCTTATTTAGAAGCAATAATTGGACAAGTGTATTTAACTATAATAATAGCACGTCTTGTTGGATTATATATTTCAGGAAACTTTATAGCGCAGGAGAAATAGATTTAATCATTAAATGATTCTATTTCCCCATTTTTAGAGAGAATAATGGCTATTGGGCGGGTCTTGGGGAAGGCGGAGCAAATTATCATTATAATCACCATTATAGGGACGCTGAAGATCATTCCAATTAATCCCCATATGCTTCCCCAAAAAGCCAATGTAATAAGTATAACAAGCGGACTGAGCCTGAGCGATCTTCCATACATCCATGGTTCAAGAACACTGCCTATAAAGAAGTGAACGGCTGTCATAGTTACACCTACAATAATAAATGGAATAAAAGATCCGAATTGTATTAGAGCCAAGAATGTTGGGAAAACTGTTCCAATTATGGCTCCGATATAGGGTATATAATTTAAGAAAAATATAAGAACTGCCCAGAAAGAAGCAAATTCAACGCCTACAATTTTCAATATAACATAGCTTGCAACTCCTGCTAATACACTGGCAAGTGTTTTGAGCCAAATAAATGATCGGATGTTTGTCGCAACTCGATCAAGGGTCTTACGTGTTTTTAACTGCTGATCGGGGTCAGAAATAAGTGCAGATAATTTCTTATTGAAGCTTCCTTGCTCGAATAAAAGAAAAGCAACATATAAAATGACTGTTAATATCATTCCAAAAATAGAAGTGACTTCAGAAGCGATACTTGAGAATATAGCTGTACCAAAGTGCATAATATCATCGGTTTTAATGACAGAAGGGATTTTAGAAAGACCAAGGTGTTTAAGTACTTTATTAAGAATATCCTCAAACTTAGCTTGATATGTAGGGATTTCGGAGGCAACTTGTGCAACATTTATGGCTATAAGTTCAACTAGTAAACCTATTAGAACAAGTAAAATTATGAATGCAATGACAAAGCTAAGGATTCGAGGTGGATGCCAACCGAATATGTTTAATTTCTGTATTGTCCCGGCAAAGGCATTTAGTAAATACCATATGAATATGGCGATCACAAGGGGCATCAAAATCGACTGGCCTACCATTATCAGGTATACAACAAGAACTAACAATCCGAACCAGAGGAATATTTTCAGAGGATTTGTTTGGTTATTGAGCATCTGCAAGACTCAAGTTTTATTAGATATTTTAAATCCTTATCTCTATATGGAGTATATTATGAATAAAATAAGCAAATCTTACCTGTTAACATAGCTATTATAAAATATTTTCGCATCAAATATTCTGAGTATTCTTATTAACCTCCCGGAGGTTCCAAAGAGAGCTTGTCATTCCCAGATGTAGTTATTGGGAATCCAGATTCGTTGCTTAAGATGGCTTGTCATCGCTGTAGATGTCACGTAATCCGAGGACAGAATCCAAAAAAATAATAAATTTTTTCGAGCTTTACTCATCCGTCATCCTCGAATGTTCTAATCGGGGATCCATCGTTTAATATTTTATTTTCTTTGTCTTGATACAAAGAAACAAAAATCAAGGGCTGACAAAAAATTAGGATTTATTAAATCAATTCCTACAGCTAAAAATATTTAATTCTACCCCAACCCTAAATCTTTTTTTAACGCTTTCGGAATTGATTTTGGCAATTTTTTGAATGCCCATTTAAAATCGAAAAGATCGTCCCCAAAATATCTAACATCTACAATTGCGAAGGAGTAAAACGACTGAAGATTCTTATCAACCTCCAGAAGGTGCTGAATCTCTTCGGGGTCTTTAATATCCACCGTTAGAGAGAAGAAACTTCCGGATCTGATAGATCGCCCTTAATCTTGACTGGGATTGAGAGAAGGTGCCCACCCCGAATTCTCTTTACCAATGGAATCTTCTCTACTATGTAGCTCACTGCTTTTAAAGGGGCGACTTGAAGGGCAACATTCAACTTTTTATTCACTAGATCGATAACACCATCACCAACTATTGCGATTGAAGGACTATCTAATATTGCGTCCTGTATCGTTAATTTGCCATTTTGAAGATTCCCTTTGATTTTGATTGAATTATATGAAAATCCTTCCTTTCCAAAGTCGGGCAACCTACCTCGAAAAATTTCGGTTACTTTAAGAATCTTTAACAAAATCTGGTCTTTGTAGATTCTTCCGTTACGTGCAACGAAATTTATATTCCCGTTCAATGATTTGGTTAATTCTTTTCCAATTCCTCGTCCCTTGATTTCACCCTCTAAATCAAAATCCCCACTCGCGATCTTTTCTTTGTTCGTTAGACAGGAGATGGTTGTATACAAATCCTGGTTTTTAGAAACAGGTTTGAAATCAAGTTTCAATTCATCAGGAGTGGCTTTTAAATCTCCTGGCGTGGCGATGCCGCATAAATTAGCATCTGTTACTTCTACATTTATCTCACTCCCTTTAAGATTGATTTTAGCTTTAAAGGGTTTCCAGTGTAGAATATCATAGTAAAAGCTTTCGGATTTTAATCTGATAGTACCTTTAACCGGTAGGTTCCAAAAGTTTTCGTTTTCATTTTCTTCTGTTCCTTCAGTATCATTTTGAAAGGTTTCACTTATATCCTGCCATCTTATTTTGTCAGTAGAGGCATCCAAGTCCAATTGAAATCCTTCAGATGAAGCTGCTATTTTTCCATTAAGGGAAAAATTGTTATCTCCAACCGAAATGTCTAACGAGTCCACGTTTAGTTTGTCTTTTTTAGCTTCCAATGAAAAGCTTTTAATTTCTATTGGTTCTTTCAATAACAATGGAAAGTGTAATCTTTCACCACTTAGTTCTCCTTCGGCTGTAGAGTTGGCTGGTTGGTTCAGGGATATCTTCATCAGAATATTTCCTTTAATCCATCCATGAATATAATCTTTATTTGCAAATATATTATTTAATGTGCTTTGGGTTAAATCCCCCTCGAAATTTAGATCAAACTTCTTTCTTTTGTAATTTAACTTAATAGAAGCATTAGAGACTTCATCCTCGATAATTAAATTATCTATAAGAAATTCATCTGCTTCTCTTTCTAAATTAAAAGAAATTTTTGGGCCAATTTGTTTATTTAAATTTCCTTCGCCCTTTATTTGAAAGTTCCAGTCTGTTGGATGTGTTAGTGGCCCATTAAAATTAAGTGATGATATAGTTAACATTCCATTAAGAGATTTAAGGTGGTTAATATATCTTTCTGGCTCTTCGAAAGAGGAAATCCATGGAAGGATTTCCTCCAAAGATAAAGTTGATTTTCCTGCCTTAATATTGATATCGGATGTTTCTTCCCAGTCGATCAATCCATTAATTCCTGAAAAGGATGACTCTGCTAAATTGACCGATAAGTTCTTTAAATCAATTTGTGAATTATCATACAGGAAGCGATCTCCCTTAATTTCGACAGGGTAGGGGAGTCGAGGGTAATTAGCGGACAGATTAAATTCCGAAAGATCTACTTTGGGTTTAATAGAAGATTTTGTATCGCCTAAATCCAGATGCCCAAGTGCGCTCCCACTGAGGTTATTTACAAGGGCAATCTCTTTTTGGAAACTTTCATTTTTTATAAATCGAATAAGATAAGGAGGGAGCTCAGAAAGATCAGCTTTTATTTCAACAGCGAGTTTAATTACATCATTTTTACGACTTAGCCCCAAAGTAAGATTACCATTAAAACCTTGTGAATTTCCTAGATTTGCTTCAAGATTTTCACCTTCCAATATGCCTTTTGAAATAATCGTAAAACCATTGACATTCTTTAAATCTAAATTGGCTTGCGGAATGAATATTTCTCCATTTCGCATTTGACCTTTAAGGACGAAGTTCTTGTCTTTTCCCAATTCAGAGAATGAGTTTCCAGATGAAGTAAATGTAATCAGTGGGACCTGACCTCCTCTCACGACTTCAAAAATCTTCCTGGTGATTTTTGACTTACCTAACATTGTAAGTGCAGATTCACGTGTCGAATGGACATCGACATCTTTACCTTTTAGTTCCATATTTATCTTATGTGACGTCTGATCTACAGACAATTTTCCACTAAGATCGAGTTGGGGATTATCAAGATTCAGCTTGTCGAGAGAGACTGTGATTATATCCTTATCCATATGAAAATCACCCTGAAGGTTTTTGCCCTTTATCACTAGTTTTTCTTCTCCGTTGATCAAGGTAAGATTTGGTATAGAAGCTTTGATACCAACCAGTAGATCGGTGGGTCCATTCGTTTTGAAGCTCAATTTAAGGTCAACAATCGATTCAGCTAAATATTTATCAATGTTTGGCAAAAGATACTCTGTCAGCTCTTGCGGTTTGAATTGAACCACCTCAAGATCTCCATTACTTTTGAATTCCTTCAGGTCTATCGATCCACTTGAAGAAACCCTCTTTGCTATATTGGATTTAAAGCTAATGTCAAAATTGAATTGATCAGTAGGAAATTCAATGCTCGCATTAATATCACTAAGGCTGTAAACAGGTTTGTCTCCGTCAAAAAGTCTTAATTTTCCTCTTTCAAGATCAAAGACAAGCCTATGGGCTTTCGATGCTACCTCGCTTAAGCCGAAAGATAGTATTTTCAAGTATTGGGATAATGAGGGCGCCTCCTTTTCGTCTTCTTTTTTCTCGGTTTTTTCTGGAAGTTTTAGATTTACATCAGGTTCTTCGATGTTAACAGTTGATAACCTTATTTTCCCACTCAATAAAGGCAGGATTTCGGGATAAATAGATATAGATTCGAACGTCCCACCTATTTTCCCAGCAAGGACAAAACTACCCTTATGGATAACCACATGAGGAAGTGGAAACAATGATATATCAATTTTTTCATATGTGGCTTCAGCAGAAGTTTTACTCGATACCCTGGCCAGGATCTTTTCCTTCATCGAGTTGAGGTTTAAGACTTTGGGTAGAAGGAGAAGACAGATTAGCAATAGAAGCAAGAGGCTTCCTAATGTTCCAACAATAACGAGGGCAGCTTTTTTATAAGTAGTCATTTATTGATAAGATACTGTTAATACAGTTATTAAATGCCACATCAAAACATAATTAATCTCCAGTGGGATTGAGAATTTCTGAAAGTTGCCTTAGAGGTCTTTCTTCATGGAGATGATTTTTCAGGGACTTGCTCGAATACAATACTCAAATTTTCAACATTTTGATACATTACGCTCATATAATCCCCTTTTTCAGGGGCATTCCCAGAGGGATTGAAAACAATGCTACTTATTCCCAGCGACTCTAATCTTTCTTTCGTATCGTTTATCGGGGTATTTTCCCAGATCATCCATTTCGAGGGATGTGTTTCAAGAATATTTATTAATTTTTGCCATTGATCTATGCTCGGCATTTTATCAGGTTCCCAATGCATACTCTTTAAATTAAGACTATATCTCTTAGCAAGGTACTGGTAAACTGGATGGGAAGCGAGAAGGGGTTTGTCCTGATCGGTGGACACAATCCTTTGTATATTGTTATCTGATTCAAGAAGCTCATTTTTTAATGATTCGAAAATCTCTTGTATTTGGTCTTTCTGTTCCGGCAATAATGTAATTAAAGAGTGTTTTATAGCAGTAGCCTAATTATCATCTGAAAGGATCATTACGGTAGGTTTCTTCGTAAATTATATCTTAAAATCAAGCATTCTGGCATATTTTTTTTGGGTATAAAGGAAACACCTCAGGTGGGTCATGACTTTTCAGGATCTCAAGGAAATGGAGGTCTAAAGACCTCCGCTACATTTTTTTTAAATATATGCAATCCGAGGGTGAAAAAGCTCGACTATTTGGAGATATTGTATTGCATCAATGGGTTAGGTCACAAGTCTTGCTCGTGACATTCGGATAATCCACCAACAAGACTGGCGGGCCCACGTGTTTAAAAATTCTCATTCCCCTTGATGGGGGAGGATGAAAAAGATAGGGAATGGATTCAGTGTAATTATTTAATTGATGTTTAACAACCATGGATTTCGATACCTGAGAAGGATTCAAACCTTAAGGGGGATTTCTATATTTGTTATTAATCGGATAAAGTTAAATATTAGGCAAATTGATAATCTTGCATCAAGTTTGAGGGTATGAGAATATGAAACGAGAAAATAGATACCTATTCCCTTATTCATCGCCATCTCAATGGTTTTACACATGTCCCTTTTCAAAAGATAGATTGCTTCAGTCGTTTCGCTCCTCCGCAAGGACAAATCGGTACTCTAATAGCAAGCAAGAGGGGAATGTAAAGTTAAATGGAATTATGAACATTATTAAAACACCGATTCTTGCTTTTATTATGATTCTTTATCTTGGAGTAGTAGCCTATGCTGAAAACTGGGAATTGGTGGGTGCTCCTGGTTCTGAATTCCAAGAATTAATAAATACATTTAATAAATATCTCACTGAAGGTGCTAAGAAGGACGTATTAGAAGCGTTTAGCAAAACCAGTTATAAGGTTTATGTGGATACCGGAAGTATAAAGGATGTTGGAGATAAGAGGAAGGATGCTAATCTAAAAGTCGTTTTGGATAAAGAGCAGGATTTGGAGGGTACCGACAAAAAATTCAAGTATGATATTTCCTTAATGACTTTTGATTGTGCTCAAGATGTCGTATGGTTTAAAAACGGCAGCGTTTATGATAAGGAAGGGGAGCTCGTAAGAGATTCCCAGACAGTATATGTGCCTATTGATTTAAAAAAAAACCCGCCAGATTCACTGGAAAAAGAGTTAATGAAATTCATCTGCAATTATAAATAGAATTTGAACCTTCCCAAGGGTCAAAAATTTGCTAAATCCTTCCTAAACCTTGTTGATAAGGTAGAGTACAAAATGTCTCCCTTTATAAAAGGGAGATTTAGAGGGATTGTAAGCTCCCATTAATCAGCTTAACTTTATTTTCGTACCTCCTTCCTTAAAATCAAGAAGGTCTCTTCGTATATACGTTCCCGTGGGCCTATGGTGACAATTTCCACAACATCGCTATGAACCCTGTAAATTATCCTGAATCTGCTTACACGAAAACTTCTTAGTTCCGAGAGTTCATCTTTCAGAGCCTTTCCTCCACTAGGGTTAGAAACGATTATCTTCAAGGATGCCTTCATCTTTCTCTTGAGATGAGGATGCATGCCGCGGATAAACTCCGCCACTCGATCAGTGATCCTGATTCTGTACGTCGAAGTTTTCATATTGTTATGGAACTATTTTAATAACTCTTCAAGAGAATAAATGCGCGCTCTTTTATCCTTTAAATCCTTCAGTCCTTTCTTAATTTCACTCATAAGAGCTGAGTCCGAGCGGACAATTATAGTTTCTTTCAAACTCTCAAACTCATCAGGACTTATCAACACGGCTACTGGAGAACCGTTTTTTGTGATAACTATTTCTTCCTCAGTTGCACTTACCTCATCTACCAGCGCACTCAACTTCATCTTTGCTTCGGAAACCGATAATGTCTTCAATTCAGGTTGACCTCCTTTTAGGTTGATCTGAATTTAGATCATTATGTCAGCTTTACCTCAGACTGTCAATGAAAGTTTAATCTGGCTTTAGTTGGTTTACTAAATCCCCCGCGAACGAGGACATTAAGATGGATTTCAGTAACGGGTGAGATTGACATGTGTAGAGGAAGGCATTAGTTTCGGTTTCTTGTTAATCTCCGAATCCTGTTACCGGAGATCCATGGCAACCTAAAGGTCTACGCAACAATAAAAAACTAAACACCGTGCGATCGGGGACATAGGTTACACAATTCTACATGTCGTGGAGATGATCTATTATTTAATGTCGCTGAAACCTTTAAGTTACACTTTTACAGCTTTTGCTTTACAAGCGCAATTATCTTTTCTGCATAGCCAATGGATTCTAAGGCATCATTCTCATTGTAGGTTTTATAAGGCACCGCGGGGCTTGCAAGAGCATCGGGATACCTTGTGGGTATGTAGAAGCGATCCAGAATCTTGCCTTCTTCTATAAATCCAGCAAAATCTTTATCATACTCGCCACACAGCTTCGCAAGCTCCTGAACAGAGTGCTCCCAAATATATCTGCGTTTATTTGATATTATGAAGCTTTTAAGTGCAACCTGAGCAGTTTGTTCAGCCATGAAACAGGCATCTGAGTAAAAACCACCGCTCAAATTATGCTTGGCCACATTGAGGTTATGCTCCGCCTGCTCAAGCCACCTCATGGCCTCTTCTTTTTCAAGCCTGATAGATAACCCTCCCCTCCTTTAATACTTTCTCAACGAAGGGATTCCTCCTTCTAATCATATCATTAAACTCTTCGCTAGTATAAACAAATACATCAACCTTCCCCAGATCGTTATCCAAATATTTTGCCACCTCTATAAGCCGATCAAGAAAGCGCTTTTCTGTATCCTTAATGACTACTACATCCATATCACTATATTCATCAGCATCCCCACGGGCATATGAGCCAAAAATTATAATCCGATCAGGGTTATATAGTCTAAGACATTCAACCAACCTTTCAATATTTTTCATTTTTTCTCTCAATAAAAATTTTTACCAATGAGTCGTGGAAACCTTTAAATTTCCATTACATTAATTTCATGGAAGACTAAAGTCCTCGCTACAATTATATACTAGAAAGATCGCAGCTAGAAGCTGCTCCTACAAAATATGTCATTTTAAATTTATATAGGAATGAATGAATTTGGGTCACCAATTAGGATAGGCGAGGGTTTCCAACCTCGCAAATAATATCAAAAAGAAAACACCTCCGGAAGGTTTGGATTTTTCTAAAATCCACCCGTTCCCTCCTTAAAAAGGAGGGGATGTTTATAAGTCCATCTTTATTAGGGGGTTATGGACCGGGGGCATGGGTAACAGCTATTCGGAGACATAGATAACACTCTGGCTCTCCTTTGTGAAAATGGTGTATACCTCCGGGGGTCATGACCACCCGGAGCTATAAGGAGTTAACTATGATCGGGATAAGGCGTCCCAGAGACCGGTATTCAGAAACTTTGGATGTAAAGTTATTGTCTGGAGTCACCAGCTTTCTGGTTCTTCTTCAAAGGGTTGTTCCGGTAGGCCTGGATCCTCTTGCGGTAAAAGAGGTGCCTGTTCTGGAACATATGGTTGTTCTGGTGCATTGGGGTTGTCTTCTGGTAAGTAAGGGGCTTCGTCTGGGAAGTAAGGTTCTTCTTCTGGCGCATAAGGCTCTTCCAGAGGCACGGGTTCCTCCTGTATCACCGGTTCTGTTTTGGGAAAATCGTAAAGTGCTATCCTCTGTTTACTTGCGAGGGAGTTATCATTAGCCATAGCACCTTGGGTTAAATATTTTGCTGGAGGAACAAGCAATATCCACGCGCTCATATAGAAGACTATTGTTAATATCAAATTTATTTTCATTGTTAATTAACTCCTCTTTTAACCATATATATAAAAATCGAAGATTTCAAATTCTACCTTGATAATTCCCTGCAGCTTGCTACAAGGAGCATAATTAGAAATAACCTCTCGTAGGTTCAATTCCTTCGTCGAGTATCCTTAATTGACAATTGTATAAGAATAGAATAAAATCCCTCCAATTCTTTTTGTCTTTTAATTCCTATACGGGTTAAAATAAATTAAATTTAAGGAGGGTTGTAGCATGCGAGTAAGTTTAATGCTGGCGACGGTGATTGCCGTTGTATTTGTTTTTAGTTTTGGTGAAACGCCCAAGGCGCAACAGGTTGACGAAAGTGCACAGGAAGCGGCTAATGTTTTAAAGGGTTTTATGGCCCAGCCCCCAGACAAACAGATTCCTGCCTCTGTTTTACAAGATGCGAGGTGTATTGTTGTGGTCCCAGGTTTAGTTAAGGTCAGCGTTGTATTAGGCTATAAGAGTGGAAAAGGGCTTGCGATTTGCCGACATGAAGATACAGGCGAATGGGGAGCACCCGCTTTTTATAACGCAAAAGGACCAAGCGTTGGTATTTCACTTGGCGGAGGGTCGAGTGATGTGGTTATTCTTGCAATGAATAGTAATGCAGTGGATGCTTTAGCAGCAGGAGCCGTGACCCTAGGTGGAGGTAGTGCTACCGCAGTTGCTGGAAGTACCGGAGCACAAGCTGCCTCTGGTGGTGCGAGCACAAAGGCACCTTTTTACACCTATGCTAGGGCAACGGGTGGTCTATTTGCAGGCCTTGATATAGGGGCCCTTTCTCTCCAGTTTAATAAGAAGGGCAATGAGAAGGCCTATGGTAAGGACATGACACCCCTTCAGTCACTGTTAGAGAATAATGAGGTGCCACCAGCTTTAATGGTTTTCCCAGATGAGGTTAACAAATTTGCTCCAAATAAATAATGATAATAACAACTTCGGGAGGTCATGACCTCCCGGAGGGGTAAGGCTTTTCTTATCTAAAATACATTCTACTATATACTTGTCTATCAAAATAATTGATGTTAGTATCCCATTAATTCTTCATTTTTTAAGAAAAGACGTGAAGTAATATTTTCCCCTACCTATGGAGAGTTACGTTAAAGATTCAAATTTATCTTCTATTACTTCTCAAGTAAATAGTGATGGGAGTCTCCAACTCAATATAGCTGGGCGGCTTGATTCTAATACAACTGGAAAGATCTGGCGGCAAGCAAAGAACGAAGTAGAAAAGAACTCACCAAGAAATCTAGTTATAGATGCTTCTGGAATAAATTATTGTGACGGTGCTGGAATAGCCCTTTTATTTGAGTTGCAATTGCATCAACAAAAAGCAGGAAAAGAAATTGAGATAAGAGGACTTGCAAATGAGTTTCAACAATTACTTGATCAGTTCAAGGCTGGTGAGTTCATCGAAGCTGAGGTAGAAGTTCCTGGACCATCGAACATTTTTGAGAAAGTTGGGCGGTCAACATTAGATATATTGCAGGATTTTAAAGCCAATATATCTTTTTTAGGGGAAGTAATGGTTTCCCTTTTTTATGCTATGCTTCATCCCAGAAGTGTTCGATGGAAAGATTTTTTAATCACCTCTGAATTGATTGGCGTTAATGCCTTCTCTATCGTTGCACTTGTATGTTTTCTTATTGGTCTTGTAATGGCCTTTCAATCTGCAATACCCATGCAGCAATACGGTGCACAATTGTTTGTAGCAAACCTGATTGTGATTGCTATGTTTAAGGAACTTGGACCCCTGATGACAGCCTGGGTAGTTAATGGTCGAAGCGCTTCAGCCTTCGCTGCAGAACTCGGAACAATGAAAGTAAATGAAGAGATTGATGCCCTAACTACTATGGGGCTTGAGCCAGTTCGATTTTTAGTTGTACCAAGGGTTTTGGCAGCACTTGTTATGATACCTATACTTACTATCTTTGGGAATCTTTTCGGCCTGATTGGAGGGTTGGTCGTAATGCTATCTCTAGGGTTTTCAGTCGTTACGTATGTCAATCAAATAACGTCTGCGGCAACATATGTTATGCTTCTTGCAGGCCTTATCAAATCAGTTGTTTTTGCATTTATTATAGGGGGGGTTGGATGCATGGAGGGACTGAGAACCAAAACAGGTGCATCGGCAGTGGGAGACTCTACCACCTCGGCTGTTGTTGTTGGACTTGTTATGATTATATTTGTAGACGGTGTATTTGGGGTTATTTATTACTTTTTAGGAATCTAATTGAGAATGAGTGGAGATAAAGAACCAATTATACGAGTTGAAAATTTTACTGCTGCCTACGGAGATAATGTAATAATTGATAACATTTCCTTCGAGGTTTATCGAGGCGAAGTCTTTGTTATTCTCGGGGGGTCGGGATGTGGGAAGAGTACGGTACTAAAGCATATGATTGGTCTTTACGAACCTGCGGCGGGTAAAATCCTAATTGATGGTGAAGACATAGCTGCTTCGTCGGGTGAGGATCGTCTCAAGATTTTAAAGAAGATCGGGGTCGCATATCAGAGCGGAGCACTATTTGGCTCCATGACAATACTTGAGAATTTACGTCTATCACTTGAGGAATATACAGATCTTTCTCCTGATGCTATGGATCTCATCTCTCTTATGAAACTCAAGCTGGTGGGGCTTTCCGGTTCTGAGCATAAAATGCCATCAGAGCTTAGTGGAGGGATGCAGAAGCGTGCTGCCTTAGCTAGGGCAATGGCGCTGGATCCGTTTATTCTTTTTCTGGATGAGCCTTCGGCCGGACTGGATCCTATAACGTCTGCTGAACTCGACCAGCTAATCCTGAGGCTTGCACGTAGCCTTAAGATAACGTTTGTTGTGGTAACACATGAATTGCCCAGCATTTATACAATTGCTGACAGGGTCATTATGCTTGATAAACGCGTCAAGGGGATAGTCGCCACAGGCAAACCACAGGACCTGCGTGATCACTCTGATAACCCCTGGGTTCGTCAGTTCTTCAATAGGGAGGTTGAATCGGAGGTGGCTGCGTGATTGGATTATATTTTTAATTTATCATAACGGACACTAAATATGAGCAGAAAGCCGAATTTCTTTAAAGTTGGTGTATTTGTTATTATAGCCCTAATAATATTAATTGTGGGTATAATTGTTTTTGGAGGTGGGAAATTCTTCAGAGATAAATATTACTTTGATACCTACTTCGATGAATCCGTACAGGGGCTTACCGTGGGTGCTCCTGTAAAGGTCCTTGGCGTTGAAGTTGGTTCTGTAGGTGATATTTCTTTTGTGTCAGTAAAATACAAAACTGATTTCAAGTACATCCTTGTTAGAGGATACATTTACCCTGATAGATTTGCTCCAGAAAAGATGGGAACAGAAAAAAAATTTGATAAGAGGGTTATGGAGATAGTTAAGCAGGGGTTCAGGTTTCAACTTGCATCTCAGGGCATAACAGGGGTTGCGTTTTTAAATGGGGTATTTTTTAGACCTGACCAGTACCCTCCTTATAAAATTGACTGGAAACCTAAATATATTTATATACCTTCGGCTCCCAGCACAATTACCACAATTACCGATGCAATTACTGATCTAACAGGAAATATTAATAAAATTGATTTTAAGGAAATAGCCGATGAAATAGAAGATCTTCTTCAAACAGTAACTAAGGCTGTAGAAGATGCGCAAGTAGCAGCTTTGAGTAAGGATCTACAGGGGGCAATTATAGAGTATAAAAACCTTGCAACGAATTTAGACTCAATAGTTGACAGTGAAGAACTAAGACAAACACTTAGTAATCTTGATGAATCTTTGGATAGTGTTAGGACTGCATCGAAGGATCTACCCGAAGCTGCTGCCAGTTTAAGGACTATTTTGACTAGGTTTGATAATTTAATTGCAAGAAGACAAAATGAAATTACGTTAATACTTGAAAACATTTCGGTAATCTCTGAAGATTTAAGACAGTTTATGGACGTAGCTAAGAACTATCCCGCATGGATTCTATTTGGCAATCCACCGCCGAAGTTAGATGAGGTGGGTAAATGAACATTACATACACAAGATACTTCTACTTTTTTATATTTATTTCCTTTTTAACAACTTTAGGATGCGCAAAATTAGATAAAAGTTATCCAGAAAGAAGGTACTATGTATTTAATGTTGTTCCGGAGACCAATTCCTATACTCCAAATAACCTTTCGGTTCTTGAAATACATAGGTTTCGCGTTTCTCCTGCTTACCAGGGAAATCAATTTGTATATCGGATAAGTAGCGATGGTTACGAGTCCGACTTCTACAATCAATTTTTTAAATCTCCATCTTCACTTGTTACACAAGTAGTTTATAAGTGGGTTTCAAAATCTAGTCCCTTTGAATACGTTGTTGAGGCACCTAGTGAAGTAACACCCGATTTCATATTAGACGGTGTTGTAAACGCTATATATGGTGATTATAGTGTATCCGGATCACCAAAAGCCATTTTAAGAATACAAATTTTTCTTTTAAAAGAGGTTGAAGCTAAACGTGAGATAGTTTTTAGCAAAACATATAGAGAGGAAACTGATATTAGCTCAAAATCACCAACTGCATTGATGAATGGTTGGAATGCGGCGTTGAAGGCTATTTTAACTGATTTAGGGAGTGATCTTAGAAAGCTTAATCTAACGGCTTCGAATTAAATTTAAAAATTTCATCCCCCCTTTAGGATCAAGATCAAGTCCAGACATGATAGCCGCGACTTCCCAGTTGCGAAATTATTCGATACAAGGTGTAAATTATAACCATCGTAGGAGCGCTATCCTGGCGCGATCAAATCGCAGCTGGAAGCTGCTCCTACAATTTATATGTCAATTCCTATTTATCGTGATTGTTCCAAAAGATTAATTTCTAGAAGTTGTAAAATTACTGCTATCGATGTTATCTGGAATTATCCAATCTAATTATTTCTTACTCGATAAGTAAAAAGATTAAGTTGGGTGGATAATGATAATCCACAATCGAGACAAAGAACCTACTACTACTTGTTTTATTTAATGAACTCTGTTGATATTAATATGTTTTTTTGTTATACAATGGCCTAACATAAAATGGGATGATCTATATTGAGTAATTCAAACAAATCAAAGTAGGTAAATTGTAGTGATTTTGAGAAAACATATATTAATCTTGTTAATGTGTTTGTTCACGGTCGTCTTGCTTGGATGTGAAAAAAAGGATGGCGGCGCAGAGAAGGTTGGGAAAAAAATAGACGAAGCAATTGAGGAATCTGGAGAGCAATTGAGTGAGGTTAGTGAAGAAATACAGGAAGAATTGAAAGAAACCAAGAAACAGTGGGATGAAGAAAGTCAAGAATTAGAGCAAGAAGGAAAACAAACACAGAAAAAGTTAAGCCAACAAATGGATGAGGTAATCAAAGAATTAGGGGAGGAGATGGAGGAAATAGGGATTGCTATGAAAAAACTTAGTGAAGAATGGGATGAAGTGATTGGTCAATTACGAGAAGAAACGGATGTAGCGATGAAGAAAATTAGTGATGGAATGGATGAAGTTATGGAAAACCTGGGTGAAAAAATTGAGGATGTGGGTAAGGCATTGCAAAAATCTGATGAGGAAACGAAAAAAGCTATCAAGGATCTAGGTGAGGAAATGGAAAAGTCGGGTAAAAAATTACAGGATTCTAGGGAATGAAAGTTTATCATCAACTTGCTTATAAATAAATTTAATACTCAATTGGAAGTCATTATCGTAGATGTAACGTAATTCGGGGACAGAATTTGCAAATTTAAATTATTTTACTTTGTCTTGATACAAAGTAACAAAGATCAAGGGCTGTCAAAAAATTAGGATTTATTAATTCAATTCCTACAGCTAAAAATATTTAATTCAGCCTCAACCCTAAATCTTTTTTTAACGCTTTCGGAATTGATTCTGGCAATTTTTTGAATGCCCGTTTAAACCATTTTTTCTGTAAAAGGTTTAGAGATAAGATGCATTGAAGGTCTAAGAAATTGTCTTCGAATTATTTAACATCTAAAATTATGCTATTATTTGATAAATAGTTTTCCTTTTGATTTGATATTAGCAATTTGTCAATAAAATGGAGGTGCTTTGTTATGCCGTATTTTAAGAATCTATTGTTAATTCTTACCTTAGCAGTTTCGATCTGTGGAATGGGTTGTGAAAAGAAACAAGAGGAAGGGCCGGTGGAAAGGGCTGGGAAAAAAGTAGATGCAGCGATGGAAGAGGCCGGAAAGCGTTGGGAAGATAGTAAAAAGGAAATTTCTGAAAAAGCTGCCGAAGGACAGAAGAAATTGGGTGAGCAAATGGAAGAAGCGGGTAAGCAGATGCAGGAATCAGCCGATAATTAGCGGTAGGTTGCCATAAGGTATAATCAAATTCCAATTTGTATTCCGGGCTATTTGTAACTACAAACGAAATCAAATTTGCTTTTCGAAATAGAATTAATGATTGGGCTCCACTTATCTTCATAGCCTGAAACTTCATACCAATCAAGAATCCTTTCATCAGGACTTAAGAAGAAAAACTGTAGTTCTACGAAGTTCCAGTTAACACAATCAAAATAACCAACGACTTTCATAACACCTATCGATTCTAATGGTCGATTTCTTGTGTATATACGTTTTTCTCGATAGCCCCTAATACCGTTAAATGTCTTTATTTCATCAGTGTCAATGAAATATTCTGCTTCAACACCTCCGGAATTAGTAGCGGAAGTAACGAATTCCCAATTTGTGGGAAATGCTATTCCTGGAATCGAGATTAAATAGATAAATGTTAGAATCGGAAACTTCATTTGAATCATAGTTTTATTGAGGTTATACAAAAATACGAGAAAATTCCACTGAGAATTCAACTGTAGAACAAATTTAACTTAATAATTACTTGTAGCTTGCTAAAGGGTTTCTACTGTGATTGCGAGCGGAGCGAAGCGATCTCCTCTTTTGAATTGCTTGGTCGCTGATCCTGAAACAAGTTCAGGACAATCTCCTCGGAATGACTGCAAGGAATTACTTTGAATTTGAAGATACGCTGCAGCTTGCCGCGGGGTGCTGCATCAAATGACGACTAACCTCATTTCCTTTCTTTCATTTCTTGACTTCATAATTCAAAGAATTTAGTATGATTCTTCAAATTATAATTGAAAAGATAACGAATTATTCTAGAAAATAAGATCTTTTCAGAAACCGCCAGGGAAAATAAGGAGGTAAAAATATGACGCAAGATCAGATTCAAGAAGGACAGCAATCACTTGAAGAAAATGTTTTAGGTGAGGGTTGGGGATGGCTTTTAGCTTTAGGAATTATCTTTATTATATTAGGAATTCTCGCTTTAGGGGCTCCGTATGCAGTTTCAATGTCTGTGGAGTTAGTGCTAGGTTGGATATTAATCATTGGTGGTGTTATTTCTATAATCAGTTCTTTTTTTTCGGGTCAATGGGGGAAATTTTTTCTAATTCTATTGAGTGGCATAATATTTCTCATTGCGGGTATAGAACTGCTAGTCCATCCACTAGCGGGGGTGCTCACTATAACTTTATTTCTTGCGCTGTTTTTCTTCGTGGAGGGCATCTTTAAGATAATATTTTCATTTCAAATGAAATCTTCTCAGAATTGGGGATGGGTTCTTTTTAGTGGTATAATATCGTTATTTCTTGCAATTCTGATCTGGGCCGAATGGCCGGCAAGTATTGGGATTATTGGCTTACTGGTCGGCTTCTACATACTATTTAGCGGAATTTCAATGGTAATGTTAGCTTTTGCGGCTCGAAACGTTCCCCAACAGGCGTAATGGAATGTGAAGTTCGTCTCATTTTTGATTCTGTGTATCTAATTGGTCTTCAAAGCTACGTAATTTGAGGCCAAATATAACAGTTGAAATACCAAAGAGTATGGCATATATACCTATTAGCCAAATTGCGGCTACTGCTCCTTCACCAGGAAACACAATTAGTAGTATGGCTAGCAGTACAGATAAAATTCCCATAACAACAAGAAACCGAAATGCCGAGTGGCCCTTTGGTAAACGGAAAACTGTTATCAACTCAAAAAGACCTGTAAAAAGAGCCCACATAGCGACAAGATAAAGTAGTATCAGTGCTGTGATCCCGGGAAGGAAAAATATAACTATGCCGAATAGCATGCTGATAATTCCTTCGATAAACAGCATCCACCAGTCATCCTTGTTATTAAATGCTGTAAACATAATAACAATCCCGTCTGCAAAAAAGTAAATACCAATTATGAATAGCAACAACTGTAGAGTTTTTCCCGGCCACATTATTGCTGCGATTCCAAATATCACTGCAAGAATACCTCTTAAAACAAATGCCCACCAAAATTCGGCTAGCAGTCTTTTCATTTATTGGCCTCCTAATCATTCATAAGTTTGGTAATTTAACTAGACAAATTCCCCGTAGCTTGCTACGGGGTTATCGATCAATCATTGCAAAGGACTGAAGCAATCTTTCTTTCTCGATCGCCACAAGCCTATGCTCTCCGAGATGAAAAATGAGAAACAAAATAGAAATGCATTTATTCTTTTCATCTTTTTGCAACTTTCAGCTGACTGCAGAGATACTGATTATTTAGCAGTATGAATATATTTGTTAATGCTAAACGAATGAATTTTATAAAGTATTTTAAGGCCTTTTGTCAGCTTAAACTATCAAAATACAAATACTTAAAGTAGTAACAATTTACTCGGGTTGAATTTCTATAATCTTTGCTGTTATGAATCATCATCAGAAACATTTTCCCTGAAAAACAATACTAGACTTTCTGCTAATGCATTCCTTGCGGAAGGAGAGTTTCCAACTAAGAAACCCGCCGACAATGCAGTAAATGTGGAAAGTAAGGGATGGCTTTTTGCCAGTTCAATGTTATCCAAAACGCCTTCTAGGTGTTCTTCGTCTAATCCAGCTGTAGACTTTCTTTTTTTACGTCTCTGTGATATTAATAGTTTTGTAGAAAATACTAAAATCACTGAAAAAATAATGATAATAAGACCCGTAATTAAAGCTGACATAGATGGAGAAACAACAGTTTTAAATGATAGATAAATCGCCCATACGATAAAAACAACTCCAATGAACGTTAATACACATGCTATGAGTAGAGCAGCAATCCTCATAGCTAATAATGCTAAAAAAGATGCAGCCTCCTTGGGGCTTGTACCTGTAATTTTTAAAAGAAGAGCAATTAAGTTAGATACATTGTTCATGACTATTTCCCGTCGAAAACCTTGCCTAGAAAAATCCCTACTATAAATGCTATTAAAATGCTCTTAAAGGGATTCTCTTGAATTTTATCTTCAACTGAATCTATAGTTTCTTTGCTCTTATCTTGAATATTTTCTAACTCATCACGAATTTTACCAATGACCTTTTCCTTATCTTCACCTAATTTGTCAAGCTCATTCCCAATTGATTCGATGATTTTATCTGTTGTCGCTTTAGCGTAACCTTTGCCCGTTTCTTTGACGCCTTTTGATAATTCGGACAGATCCGTTCGTAGCTTTGAAATATCCGCACTTATATTTTCTAGATTAACCTTTAAATCATTATCTCTCATTGCATCAACGCCTTTTTGGATATTGTTATCTGCCATGTTTTATACCTCCCTTTATTCTTTTGTAATTTCTAAAATATGGCCGGTTATTATAATAACAGTTTTTTGTAAGCTTAAAAAATTAAGTAAAAACTTTATCCAGTTATAGATCAAATGTAAATTTCTAATAAAGAGAGCAATTTTTAGATCGATGCTTTTCAGGCCAACTCCCGATATATTTGTTTATATATTTCTATAAAACTTATAAACAATGCTAGCAGTAGTGGTCCAAGTATAATTCCAGAAAGCCCAAAAGCTTGGATACCGCCAAATATACTTAGCAAAAGAAATAGGGTCGGAAGTTTTACCTTTCCACCTATAACGAGAGGTCTAATAATGTTGTCTATTGTGCTTATTACTATTGCTCCGAAAAGAAGGAGAATAATTCCCGTTAGAACGGATCCTGTAAAGAGTAGATAAATACCTACTGGTGCCCACACGATAGCAGCTCCGATTGCCGGCAGGATTGATAAAACGAATGATATCGCTCCTGATATCACTGGGTATGAAATACCTAATATCCAAAAAATAAGTCCAACCAAAACACCTTGTATCAAAGCAATTGCCAGACTCCCTATAATTACTCCATCGATTGTATCGGAGAAAATTTTAGCAATTTTCAATTTTTCATTTTCATTCATCGGTACTAGGAGCATAAATTCTTCATACACCCTTTTTCCATCACGGAAGAAGAAAAATAATGCAAAACTCATTATTCCAAAATTAAAAATGAAGGATGTAAGATTTCTTGCGATATTCTGAAACATGCCGACTAGATATTTGCTCGTTTTGCCGATTCCGTTTAATGCGATAGCTTCTAAATTTATACTTCCAACGTCAAACCTTGTCTCTAATTCTTGAAGAATACTGGATGGAATGTTTGTCTTAATCATCTCGATAATTTTTGATTTTTGAAGAATATTACTTAGTTTCTCAAATTCACCCTTAGATTGTGCGGTTTTATATACATCGAACATTTCAACTGCAAGTGTAGCGGTGATTAGGAAAAGAGGTACTACAATGATACCTATTGTAAGAATTGTCATTACTAGTGATGAAATGCCGGCCTTATTTCTTAATAATCTTGTAAGCTTTTCGTGTAGCGGATATATGAGAAGTGCAAGTATTGCAGCCCAGAAAAGTGGATTTAAAAAGGGCTTTAGAACCTGATAGAATAGATAAAATAATAAAAGAAAGACCGCTATAAAGAACCACATAAAAATCTGCTTTTTTGTCATTTATTGCGAGCCTTCCTAAAAAAAAAGTCAACTCCTAAGTCAAAGTAGATTAACAGATTACTGATTACCAGCCGTTAATTCAAATATTCTTGATTTGAATAATTGCTTTAAATATTGTCAATGAACAAACCTGCCGCAAGCCGCAGGGTATCTATATTTAAGAGATATTCCTAACGTCAATGACGTGCAAGTCTGTTACCTCTAAAAAATGGGGAGAGTCCACAAGGGTACAGTCCCCATTCTTTTCTGATTTTATTAAGGCAAGTCTTGGAATGCCAGTTTTGAATGCTTTGGATGCCCTTTTTCATTTGACTGACGTGACATCCAGTCATCCCCGAGTGTTTCTATCGGGGATCCACTTTACGTAGGAGCAGCTTCCAGCCGGGAAACCTGAAAGATCAATAATAAATTCAACACCACTTGGCTAGCCCACCAGTCTTGCTGGTGGGAAATATGGCAACGAGCAAGACACTTTGCCTACCTGGCGCTATATCCTCGCAGTTAGGAGCCGCTCCTACATTTTGCATTTTCAAGCACTTTCATACTGACGCAGATTTTCCTTTAGTTCGTCAGTTATTTGCTCTCTAAGTACAGGTGGATCCAAAACTTTAACATTAGCACCGAATCCCTTTATCCATCCGGTGAGGATCATGTTTATTTCACTCTCAAAGCTTATAACAACGCTTCCATCTCTAAGCAATTCTTCCCTTTGGTTCGGATACCATTCCCTTTCTAGAATATAATCTTTAATTTCAGAACGGAATTTCAACTCGATTTTATGTTTTTCCCCCTCGAAATTAAACAAGCTATTCTCGAAAAATCTGTCAACGTCAAAATCCTTAGGATATTCAAAGAATTCGTTTAAAAGATTTACATTCTTCACCCTGTGTAGAGCCATTGTAATAATTTTATTTTCGTTATTGGTTAAATTTTTAGAAAGGATATATATCGCATCCCTGTAATTAAAAAAATGAAGCGGCGCTATCTTGTATTTCTTCTCAGTTTCACCTTTCCCATAGTTTATTTCACATACCTGATTATTAATCGCTGCTTCAGTAATTAGTTCGAAGGAGTTCAGTTGGTTCTTTTCACTATAAACCTTGCCACCGAGTTCACGCGGTAGTATGAAAAGAGTAGAAATCCTCTTGAAAAACTCGTTTCCTGATCTCCTCTCCGCTTCTTGAGCAGAAATGTCAATTTTATTGAATACCTCTCCGAGGTGGTTGTGCATAAAAGGAATGTCTTTGAAATGAGCGAAGCCACGAATAAAGTAGAGTGCGAGCACTTCATAAGCGCCTAGAAGAAGTGGTCTGAACTTTGCGGCGTGTTTTTCAATTCTGTATCTGTACTTTTTATCTTCGCCCCTTGCCTTTATCACATCTATATCAAATATGCTGCTCTCCATAGCTTTTAGGTCTCTTCGGATAGTTTTCTCACTTTTCATCACAGCTTCTGCAATCTCTTCTACAGTTGCCCCCGTCTTGTGGTTGGAGAGACATTCAATAATATAGTAAAAACGGTCGTATTTTCCTATCGGTTCTGGAATTTCTATCAATTTAATTAGCTCCTTAATTTTTTTATCTATTAGAAAATTATACTCGAAGTTGGCCAGAATTTGTCCATCGTTAGGTTAATAATGAGATAAAAATTAAGTAAAAATTTGGAGGTGTCGGATGTACGAGATATCAAGACTAATAAACAATGTCATTGGAGAAGATAGAAGCAGGAAGCGCGATATTGTTCGAAAGATGGGTTATCGGGATGATTTAATTGAAGGTTATAACCGCCTGGAAAATATCATTCAGACAGGTAACTGTAAGGCAAAAATTAGGAAGAGATTGCCAAAGACACTAAACCTGCTCCCTAAGGTTGTCGATGATGCTCTCGATGCTACCGCTAAAAAGTTGGAAAAACAAAGACGAATAGCTCTGGCAAGAAGGCAGGAATTTGAAAGGAAATATTTTCGTCCGCATATATGGATAAACCATATTTATTCAAAGCCACGTGACACACACTTGGTGGACCATATGGGGCTTGAGCACTGGAAGGTTTTGAATCTGCCACGAAGAATAAACGAGTCGAGTTGGGACGATCAGATTAAGATTGTTCGGAACACCATAAGTAAGCATATGGAGGAGGCTGGTGGTTATGACGATATGTTTGGAAGGATTAGAAGTTTCATCTATTGCAAGGGTTACGATGAAAGCTATTTGTTTACTATAGAGGGAGAGCTTATTGTTGTTGATGACGAAAATTGCGGGGAAGTATTTTCAAAAGTGGGATGATGATTATCGCGAAGTATGATAAACTGCAATATAGCGTTGGTTAGGTCACGAGTCTTGCTCGTGACCCAATAAGAGCGGACCAGCAAGCCTGTGCTGAGTTAGTCGAAGTGCCCGCCCTGAACTATGCTGAAGGGACTGGTGATCTACCCTTGGTATTAAAAGGTTTTGTAGAGGAAACCCTAAGGTTTCTCTAGATCTCGTGTAGCAGCATCTGGAGATGATATAGACGGGAGGACTAAAGTCCTCAGCTATGTTTATTCCATTATACAATTAGATTAAATAATTTTAAGAACAATGAGAATTGTAGAAACTCAAATAGGCGAGAGTCTTCAAAGTATTATAGGTAGTGAGAATATAAACCTCGATGATCCGTCCATTTATTTTTTGCTTCCAGACATACCTGCAATAGTTCAAGCCGAAGGTATTTTCCTTAGGAAAAATGGTCTATGGGGAGAAAGACTTCTAACATTTGGAAAGCTTTCATTTATTTGTAATTTGAAAAGTAAGGAACGTCGAAATGTTATCTCCAGAATGGGACGGCTATTTTTGATGGAAGAGATTGTCGATGAGCTGTGTACGGAATTTTCTTATTTTAAAAACAAATGTTTTGTAAAAGGGTTTTCTGAATCTCTTTTAAAAATAGTAGCAGAATTAAAACATGCGAAGATTACTCCCTTGGATTTATTAAATATTAGCAAAAAAGAGGGAGATGGTGATCTCAAAAATAAGCTAAAGGACTTGGCGCAAGTTTTTGAGCATTATCAAAACAAACTGGAAAGGGAAAATCTAATAGATGATATAGACAAACTAAGACTACTATCACAATCCGCTTCGAAAGGGGGATTGTCAAATATTCTTCCCGATGCGAAGAAAATAGTTGTTTTTGGATTTTATGATTTTACCCCGTCTCAGTTAGAGGTTTTAAAAAGTGTAGATAGGGCTGGATATCATCTCACGATTTACATTATCCGGCTTGATGAAGTTCCAGGATTCAGGTCAGTAGTGATTAAAAAATTTGAGAACTGGTTTGGCAACATTGAAATCGAAGAAATAGTTAAGAGCAAACAGAACGGATGCAGATTAGAAATTAATTCGTTTCCTTCACTGAGAGAAGAATTGGAATTTACCGCAAGGGAGATTAAGAGGATGATTCTCGATGAAGCTCTTAGTCCCGGTGACATAGCAATAGTTTCAAGAACACTTGCGAATAAAGATAAATTAATCACAAGCGTTTTCGAAAGACTTGCTGTACCGTATTCCATTTCTACGGTAGGAGGACTGGGCACATCAAGCTTGGGTCAATTCGTTTTCACACTATTGAGTGTAAAGTCCTCAGGTTTTGAAAGAAGACATTTTATTAATTTTCTTAGAAATCCTTATTTAGCGGCTTTTTTAAGGCTTGAAAACATATATGAATTTGTATCTCTAATCGAACTCAAATCAAGCAGGAGAAGAACAATAAGAGGGGCGAAGCCCTGGAAGGATTTGTTGTGCAGCTTATCTGATAATGAGTATTCAAGTGTTGTGGAAAGAGTTAAAAAAGTAATATCGATTATTAGTGGCAAATTTAATTCTCTCAACGTAGGAGCATTGACAAAGGATCTAGCTAATGTAGTGGATGAGCTTCTTGTTTACGAATCTGTTCTAGGCTTTACAGTTAATGAGGATGTTCACTTTAATTGCTGGGACCGTTTTCATAGTTTTATAAAAGAACTACGCTATCTTTCAAAATTTAGATATAGTGGTAAAAAGGTTGACGGATTAAACGATTTTATAACCCTGTTGCAGGAACTTTGGGTTGAGGAGAAATTTTCACATTCTAGTCCCGAAGTTGCAGTAAAAGTACAAATACTCGATGCGCTTAAGATGAGGGGAACAACATTTCCCGTAATATTTATTTTAGATTTGGGAGAAAAAAGTTTTCCGCTACCATTGATCAAGGATCCAATTCTAAAAAATGACGAAAGGGCCCATATCAATGAATACATAGGAAGTCGTTCTCTTTATGAGGAATTTCATCATTATGAATCAGAAGATTTGTTGTTCAATTTGATAAAATCATCTGCTAAAAAGAAACTCTACGCATCATACTCATACAGGGATGAAAGGGAACGATCAAACCTGCCATCTTATCTTGTTGTTGGTCTGGAGAAGATCCGGGGAGTTAAGTCCAAAAAGCATTTATTAGAAGACAGTTTCAAATTACACGAGGGTATTAATACCAAAGCAGATTTGGCAAGACATCTGTTTTACGTGAATCATCAGCAGGATTTTAAACTCGAAACCTACTTTGAGTATTTACCTGAAAGCATAAGATATGTTTTAAGGGGGCTAAAAGCAGAAGCGAAGAGATCAGAGTTTAATGGCGTTTATTCAGAATTTGAGGGGAATATTAAAGATACGGAGCTGCTTCCTGAGCTGAAAGATTTTTCGCCTACAAAATTAGAGATTTATGGTCAATGCCCCTTTAGGTATTTCGCTCGTCATATACTTAACTTAGAGAAGGCCAAGGAAATTGAAGATGATGTCAGTGCTCTCGATTTAGGCCTTTTTTATCACACGCTCCTCAAGGATTTTTTCGTTTCAATTGCCAGAAAAAGTGGCGGCAGGGTCGATCTAAGGCAGACTAGTGATGAAGAGATTAAAGAATCACTAAGAGAGTTTTTAAAAGAGAAGGATTTTGACAGCGAGTTTGGTTGGCTTTCTGACGGCAAACGAGAACTGATTAAGAAAAGAATCACAGAGCAGGTTCTGCCGCAATTTATGCATTTTGAATTAATACGTATAAAAGAATGGAACGAGGTTGGATTTTTTCCAAAAGAGTTTGAGAAATCCTTTGATTTCGAAATTGGAGATATACGGTTATCCGGTGTTGTTGACAGGGTGGACATAGGGGATCAAGGATCGTTAGTCATAGACTATAAACTCAGGCCCCTAGCAATAAGGAAATTTTTTGATTATCGCAATCTTCAACTCCCACTTTACCTGTCTGCATGTGCAAAGCAGGGGATTAGACCGCAAGGAGGATTTTTCAGATTTCTTGAGAGGCCGAATCGTGAGATAGGTCGAGCAGAAAATGGGAAAAAGAGTGTGGAGGGTCAGATATCCTCTGCCGAACAACTGGTTAGGATGTATGTGAATCTTATGGAAATAGGATTTTACCCTCCGGTTATCGAGGAAAAGAAGTTGGGTTTTGCCAAAGAGGAGATTGAATTGAGAAAGGACGATCGCGGTCCCTGTGGATGGTGTGAGTTCATCGATCTATGCAGGGTCCAGGGGGGGACTTTTAGGAAATTATAAAGACTAGCCACGAATGAATATTTTACGAGTCTCATTGTAGGAGCACCATTCATGGTGCGACATGTTCGCAGCTGGAAGCTGCTCCTACAACGGTCTTATAGAAATTTCGTTTTTCTGAATTCTTACTCATTCGTGTGAATTCGTGGCTAGAAAATTAATTTGTTGATATGAAAAGTAGAATTGAAGAATTTATGAATTTAAATGACGAACAAGGGGTGGCTCTTGAACTTAGTAGGGATATTGTTGTGGAAGCGGGAGCGGGGTCTGGTAAGACGCGAGCACTTGTTGCAAGATACCTTAAGATTCTCGAGGAGGGAAGGGCAAACGTCGATGGTATTGTCGCCATAACCTTCACTGAGAATGCGGCGTCTGAAATGAGGGAAAGGATTAGCTGCGTGATTAATGAGTACATAGAACAGTTTGGTGAATGCAATTTCATCAATAAAGAAGCGATAAAAAGACTTCCCAATGCCCCAATAAGCACAATTCACGGTTTTGCGGCACGGATCCTGAAGGAAAATCCATTCGAATCTTTGCTACCACCAAACTTTTTAATCATAGAAGGCGTCGAGCAAAGATTGTTCATCGAGGAGACGATAGATGATTTTATTGTGAAGGTCTGGGAAACTCAAATTGAACCTGATAATGAAATCCTATTATCGGTTTTGTCAGAAGAAAGCTATGACCTGAAAAAAGTTAGGGACAGGCTTTTTTCTATTATTTCCTTAGCTAACATGCTCCATCTGGACCTTGAACATCAATGTGAAGTCTTTTCGAATGGGAGAACAATTAGTTTTGATGAGAATGATTTGCTGAGTGCATTAATACAAAAGATTCAAACGGACCTGCCTGATTCTACCAACATTTACGTACAGCGTAGAATAGATTCTGTAAGAACTAATTCTTCATATCTCTTGAATCGTGATATTAAAGCCATAAGGTCGATAGCTCTTTCTGAAATTAAAAATGATTTGGATGTAAAGAATGGAATCTTAGGACTCAAACGTGCAAGTGAGGGTGATAAGGCAATTGCTTCATTATTATTAGATCTGGTTAACAGCATCTTAGATCTATATGATTCTGATTTAACTGAGATTTATTTAAAATTGGCTCGGGAAGCATATGGATTTGTAAATATTAAAAAAGCAAATGCGGGCTACCTTGAATATGAGGATTTATTAGCGATCTGTCGTAAATCATTACATCGTAACCATAGCCTTCTGCGTCACTACCGTCGTAAATTTAGATTCATCATGGTGGATGAATTTCAAGATACAGATTCTCTTCAGTTTGAGGTTATCAAACTTCTCTCCCAGAATGGCGGTGCCAATACATTTATTGTAGGAGATCCAAAACAATCAATATTTAGATTCAGGGGGGGCGATCTGGACGTATTTACCAATATTAAGAAAAATGCTGACAAAATAGATAAATTCTTAACAAATTACCGGTCTCATGAATCACTAATTGAGTTTTATAACCGGTTCTTCGAAAAACTCTTACAGGGGAATTATGAAGCTATGGAGGCTTTTTGTGAAGCTAATAAAAACGAAAGATACATAGAGTTTATATTTAGTTTTGATCGAGCTGCGTCTGTGTGGAGGAAAAAGGAGGCGTCCAGTGTACTGAAAAAGATAGTACAACTACATGATCAGGGATATGACTACAAAGATATTTCGGTTATCTGTCGATCTACAAGCAATATGTACATGTTGGAAAATGAACTTCGCAAATATCGTATTCCATACTACTCGTCTAGTATTGGTGGATTTTTTGGTCAGCAGGAAATAAGGGATATTACGGTGTTCATTAAATATCTTCAAGACCCCAGTGATAAGATTTCTGAGGCTTGTGTGCTAAGGTCCTTGTTTCTTGGAGCTTCGGATGATGAGTTGCTAGCGCATTATACTAATCAAACGACTGTAGAGAGTATAGAAGAATATCTGTCTTTTATATCAGGACTGAGAAATGAGATTCTATCTCTTACTCCACTAGCTATTTTGGAATTCATTTTGGAAAAAACTTGCTACGACGCTGCTTTATTGGCTTTGCCGGAAGGGGTCGTAAAGTATGCAAATGTTAAAAAGCTGATAAATATTTTTGGAAGATTAGAAGCGCTTGGCTATGGAATAGGTCAAGTACTTGAATACATAGATACAAATTTGATGGAAGATAGTGAACCTCTTGCACAGGTAGAACTGGAGAAGGAGGATTCGGTCAAGATTCTAACTGTTCACAAAGCAAAGGGGTTAGAATTCCCGGTTGTCATTCTCACAGATTTAAACCATGGTCCAGGCGGCGGGAATGAGAGTGTAATTGCAAGAAGAGATAGTGGTTTCTTGGTTCGATATGAAGGAGGCGATTCGCATTTGTGGGAGAGTATTAGTGATCTTGAAAGCAGAGATAATTTGGAAGAAGAAAAGCGGTCGCTGTACGTCGCTAACACAAGGGCTAAGGAACTGCTCATTGTTTCATTTGGTGGTCAGATAAAGAAAGACGGGAAAATTAAGATCAACGAGTCTTCCTTTGCAGGTTTCTTCGAGTCCGTTTTTGACATATCTGCAAATTTTAAGAGGGAGAGTATTGATACACTGGGGTTTAACATACCAATTTGGAAACCGGGGAATTTAACCATATCAAAAGAAGAAGATGAAGAGGCAAGGGGTAAAGAAGTTGAAATAGATATGATCATCGAGAGATTCCCCATTGACAATACGTATGGATTTGCATCAGGAGAAGGGGAAGAACATCCAACCATAGAAAAGCTCGGAGAAGAGCCGTCGGAATTGGAAATAGGAAGATTTTTTCATAGATTTTTACAAATTTGGGATTTTAAACCGGAGAGTATATCTAGTACCGCGAGATTCGTATTAAATGAAGGTTTCATCATAAATGATAGTTTAGAAAAGAAATTAATAAAACTTGGAGAGGACTTCCTGCATTCAGAGTTTATTGAAAGAATAAATAGAGCAGATGGAATCGAGAGGGAAGTTCCTTTCTTTATGGAGATCGATGGAAGTCCAGAGAGAAGGAAAATCGATCTTATATTAAGGGAGAGAGGAGACCGCAGCCTCTTCGATTATAAGTATAAGGAAGATAACAAACTTAAGGACGAAGTAATGGCTCAGTACAAGTCTCAGTTGGATCTATATGCAAACGCCATAGAACAAAAATTCGGAGAAGCACCAAAGGAAAAAGTTTTGATCACGTTGCCAGAAATTGATTTAATTGAAATCTGATAACTATTAGAAAATAATATTAGATCCCATTCTAAAACATTTACATCAAACTCTAGAGGAGATCTGATAGTGCAAAGCGATTTATTATGGCTAACTCCATTGCTCTTCCTTCCTGGAGTAGCCTTGCTAATATTGTCTACTTCTGTGCGTTATGGTTAGATCCATGGAGAGATTCATCATTTGCTCGAGAGTGGAAAGGATGAATATACAAAGGAATTAACTAGCCAATTGTTTCGAAGGTCAAGACTATTTAGAAATGCTTTGATAACTTTTTATGTATGCGTTGGTTTACTTGCAGTGGCAAGCATTTTGGGTGGTCTTCTCAACGCAGTAGGTATGTGGGCAGATATTTTAGTCATGATAATGACTTGTTTGGGTGTACTATTCATGCTGTTAGCCACATTATTTTTAATCCGAGAATCAATTTTATCGCTAGATATTATAAAAAAGCATTTTGATAGGATTTTAAAGTAGTCCTTATCTTGAAATCTGAATCCCAATGTACCTGGCAAGACTTTATATAAATGACTAACGTTGTACTCCTAAGAATTATAGTATCAAAGAGAGCAAGGCATGAAGAGAAATTTGAAGACGCTTTAAGATTTGATAAATGTATCTAGCGAAGACCCTTGACACTACTCATTCAATTATGTTAAAGGGTTATAAAAGGGGAAGCGTTTTTATTAATTCTTTTTCCAATTTTAGCAAGGAATTAAATTAAGCAAAATATTATTGTGCCTACAATTACACATTATGACGTAATAATTAATTGAACGGCTGCACGGGGAGGTACCTTAGCTTATCATCTGGCTCGTTCCGGGTTGGTGATCACCTGCTGCGGAGACTTGGTTGATTTGATGGTTCGAATGCGTATTAGACATTCACGACTTAGAAGCCCAACTCGTAAAATGGAGCCAATAAATATTGAAAAGAACTTATTGAGGAGGGTTGATAATGAATGAAGAACAACCTCTTTTTATTCCTGTCATTCTTGGTACGACAAGGCAGGGTCGAATGAGCGAGCATGCGGCTAAATTTGTCTTTGAAGAGCTTTCAAGGAGGAATGGTGTCGAGACGGAGTTGATTGATATTCGTGATATTGCCTTGCCAACAGATGATGCAGGCCCACAGATCAAAGACTCTGAATTCTCAGGGACAGTGGAACGTGCAGATGCGCTTATTATCGTTGCTCCTGAGTACAATCATGGATATCCAGGATTGCTCAAACACGTACTTGATTCTAATTTGAAGGAATATATCCATAAGGCTGTCGGCATCTGTGGTGTTTCTGCTGGTCCGTTTGGTGGAACTAGAGTGATAGAAAACCTACTTCCAGTTATGAGGGAGCTTGGTCTTGTAACAATATTCTGGGATGTGAACTTCTCTCGGGTTCAAACTGTGTTTGACTCCTCAGGTAAGCTCCTAGATGAGGGATTCATAAAACGTACGGATAAATTCCTCAAAGAGCTAATCTGGATGGCGACGGTATTGAGATATGGACGAGTGAATATTTCGTTAGATCCTATGTGTTTGAATACAGAGCTACGTAGGGGAACTGAGAAGGAAGGAGCTAAAAGTTGAGTGTTGGAGCAGATCAAAAAGAAACTAGATTCTTTACAGAGACCGGTATAGAAGTTCCAGCAGTTACTGAAGAACAAATGCGAGAAGTTGATCGTATTGCGATTGAGGAGACTGGTCCGAATCTATTTCAAATGATGGAAAATGCAGGGAGAAACTTGGCACTTCTGGCTATTGAAGTTCTTGGAAATGGTTGGGAGAAGGCAAAAATATTAGTTTTGGCGGGGACGGGGGGTAATGGAGGAGGGGGTGTTTGTGCAGCACGTCATCTTGCAAACAGAGCCGTCAAGGTTGCGATTTGTTTGTCGAAGCCTGAGGGACTACGGGAGGTTCCCGCTTTTCAGCGAAAGATCTATCAATTCGCTGGAGGCAGGGAAATTAATCTAAACAAGCTATCCGATGAAAAATTTGACCTAATTGTTGATGCATTGATCGGATACAGTCTTCGATCGGAACCGCATGGAACTATACTTGATCTCATTCATTGGGCAAACTTTAATAATAGTCCTATACTTTCTCTTGATATTCCCTCAGGTGTCGATTCTACAACCGGGGATACCTATGGAGAATTCATAAAACCCGATTGGACTATGACATTGGCTTTACCAAAAAACGGTTTACTTCCAAAAAGAACAGGTAAACTGATTTTAGCTGATATTGGAATTCCTATAGAAACATATAACCGTTTGGGATTTGATGATTATGTTTCACCTTTCGGTCGAGATTTCAGAATTCCAATTAAATATGTTTAGATAAGTCTTTGGATTAAATCTGAAAAATAACGTTAAAAAGGAAAGTAATATGGCACTCAAGAAAAAAGAACTGAACCAATTAAATGACCAGTTAAAGCACCATATGGATATCATTCTAAAATGCACTATACCTTCGAAAAAATACGGGAGGCTGCTTTTGGCATCACCTCCGGATTCACGATATCCCTATGTTTATCCGAGGGATACTAATTGTGCCTGTCAGCTTTTCCGTAGACTTGCAGGATCTCGTAATGGCTACGATGTTACCGAGCAGGCATTTGAGTTACTAAAGTCCATGGCTTATTTCATGAAAGATTGTCTGTCAACATATGGTTGTTGGGGCCAGCGTTATAGCTTAGAAGGCGAAGACAAAAGCATTTATAAACAAGAGGATAATGTAGCTCATGGAATAGCCATTATATGTAATTATTTATTAACAGCAACTTATCTAAGAAGGGAGATAGAAGACTTAGAGGGATTTCTCAATGCCATAAATGAGTCTCTCAATTATGGTATGACGAATCTCTATTCGAAGGAGCTGAATCTTTTCTATTCGACTACGTCGATTCATGAATCATCCATGGAAGAGGGATATACTCTCTGGGTCAATTATTCCTTTCTATATGCCTTTTCCCTGGCAAGTGAAGTGGATAATTTGTTGGACGACAAGCATATAATCTCTGTTGCTCATTTAGGTTTCCGTAAACAGTTTCTTTACTCTGTGGCAGAGCTGTTCATGTCTGGCGATAGGTATGTAAGACGAATAGAGCCAGAAGGTCGAATGGATATGCGTCCTGATTTCACATTGCTTAGCCCATTTTACTTTGGATTTTTACATTATAAGGGCGAAATGGATAATAGTGTCCAATACCTCGAAAAGCAGTTATGGGATCCGGAGATTGGAATGATAATGAGATATCTACCTTTCTATAAAGATTTTGCAACGCATATCCATGCCGGTAATGGACCCTGGTTGCAGTACACAGCTATACTAGCGCAATATCATTTCTGGAGAGGCGATATTAAACGTGGTGATGAACTTCTTGGAAGTATTGACAAATATAAAGATCAGAAAGGTGATATACCTGAGCACCTATCTACAGCAAAACGATTTGAGGAGTTTATGGAGAAAGAATGGAGGTCTGGCATCGACTTCGAAAAGGAGTTTTATAAGCCGATTTTACTGGAGGGTGTAGATTTCAATAAGATATTAGAAGAAGCAAATAACATGTTCCGTTCATATGACGAAACTGCGAATAGATGTACTTTTAGAGACGAATCAAGCGCTGAAGGGGGCTACATCCAGTTTTCTAAGCCTCTGATGTGGTCGCATGTAGAATATTCACGTGCACTTTTGGTAAAGGCAGGTGATTGGTGGAAAGTACGGCATAGGGAATAGAAAGAAGTTTTTCAAAAAAGAACTTTCATAATTGCCCGAATAAATTTAATATTATTTTCAATTAGTTTTTTACCTCATGGAATAATGTTCAACTGAACTTTCTAGTAGTGAAAAATTATTCCTGAATCCTTTTATGACAACGATAACTCAAAATTGAATATGAGGGATTAGCCCGCTAAAAATTACAAGGAGTTTATAATATAAGGGGCAAGAATCTAATAGGAAAAAGATGAGGAAATATCTATTTGGGCTTTTTTTAATATTTGGATTATTTGTAATGTATGGTCATGCTGTCGATTTCGATCATTCTCACCAGTCTTATGGAAGGGTTCTTAGTAGATATGTTAAAAACGGACTGGTCGATTATAATGGTCTCAAATCCAATCCCGAGCAACTAGATTTATATCTTACAAGCTTGACAACCGTTTCCGAAAAAGATTTCAACCAATGGTCTGAAGAACAACAGTTGGCTTATCTTATCAATCTGTATAACGCTCAAACTCTTCGTCTTATAATTGATCATTATCCTGTCAATAGTATCAAGGATATCAATGAGCCATGGGATACGCCACTGGTAACACTTCATGGCAATAAAGTCACTTTAAACGAGTTAGAGCACGAGATTATTAGAAAAAATTATGATGAACCCCGTATCCACTTCGCATTGGTCTGCGCTGCGATGGGTTGTCCGAATCTCCCCACCGAGCCCTTTGTCTCTACGAATTTGGATCGTCAGCTAGATCGACAGGGAAGAGGACTTTTATCAGATTCTAAGAAGAATTATGTCGATTTGGCTAATAAGACTGTTTATTTGTCTCCAATTTTTGAGTGGTATAAAGAAGATTTTTTACGGGAGTCAGATTCTGTTTTACTTTTTTTGAGACCTTATTTCCCGAATGATATTTCGAAAAAAGTCTCGGAAACCGATTACAAAATAGAGTTTACGGATTATGATTGGAGCCTAAATGATTCGTCTACAATGAAGAAATAACATTATGCTAATAATTTCGTTGATTTTGATCCATTCTATAATCAATTTACTCTAATAAGAAATTAGACAAAACGAAACTACATAATTTATCGCATTATAGATAGATCTAGGACTTTGCCGTTGCATTTTTCAGGTTAATAAGCTTCTTAACGAGGTCATTGAACACCATTTTCAGTCGAGAAATATCGTCAAATCTGTCTGCTTATTTAATCTACCGAATTGTTTGAGAGCATAGAAAAGGTATCTTTTAGCAATGAGATTTCCAGGTTTTATAGGACGTTACATTAAATGGCTTCATACGCAATGGCCAGCCGGTATCGTCGAAAAATTGCCGCAGGTTAATGAAGATTATTCAACGAATGTCCCTGGTTTATACATCGTTGGGGATTTAACCGGGATACCGCTTCTGAAATTTTCATCAGACAGTGGGGCAAAGGCGGTTCAGACGATAATTGCGGATAAGGAATTTCAGGAACAACGCTCAGAAGAAAAAGATCAGGAAATCCTAGATTTGGTAATTGTTGGTGCAGGTGTTTCTGGTATGGCCGCTGCATTAGAAGCTGAGAAGTCGGGTCTTAATTTTGAAATTCTGGAAGCTACTGAGCCATTTTCAACGGTAGTGAATTTCCCTAAGGGTAAACCTATATACACCTATCCAACTGATATGACGCCGGCAGGTGATCTTCAATTTACGGCTGATGTAAAAGAGCCTTTAGTCGACGAGCTTAAGGCAGAAACCCTTGATAGGGGAATAAATCCTCGTTTAGCGAGGGTGGAGCAAATAGAGCGAAAAGGTAATTATTTTGATGTTGTTATTCCAAAAGACAAAAATCTTCCTGCAAGAAGGGTAATTGTTGGGATAGGTCGTTCAGGTAACTTCAGGAAACTAGGTGTTCCAGGGGAGGATCTGGATAAGGTCTTTAACAGGCTGCATGATCCCAAGGATTTTAGTGAGGAAAATGTCTTGGTTGTAGGGGGCGGGGACAGTGCTATTGAGACTGCGATTGCAATAGCGCAATGCGGAGGATACGTCACGTTGTCTTACCGTAAAAGTGAATTTTCAAGACCAAAACCTGATAATGTTGACCGTCTAAATAAGCTGATTTCAGATCCAATGGCTGATGTTGGGGTTGAAACGCCAGTTTCAGAGCGAGTTACAACTAGTACCGGGGGTTTTATACCTTCAGATCATGGACCAGGGAAGATCAATTTGATGATGAAAAGTCAGGTTAAGAATATAACCGAGACTGAAGTCGCTCTCATAGACTCAGAAGGTAAGGAAGTGACAATTCCAAATGATGCAGTTTTCACAATGATCGGTAGGGAAGCCCCACTTGGTTTCCTTCGACGAAACGGTGTAAAGATCAGAGGTGAAATAAGTGGGATGGGGTGGTTAGGATTAATACTCTTTCTTCTATTTGTTACTTTTGTCTACCACTGGAAGGCTGGTGGTTCATTATCGAGACTCTTTGAATCAAGAGGATGGTTTCCACATAACGTACCCAAATTAATCAATAGCCTCGGACAGTCAGTCGCAGACAAAGTCGCCGACCCCTCAACCTTCATCGGCACGATTAGCATTACTCTGGATGAGCCAGGCTTTTATTACAGTTTGGTATATACACTGCTTATTATTATTTTTGGAATAACTCGTATAAGGCGTCGAAAAACACCTTACATTAAGGTACAAACTATTTCCCTTACACTGTTTCAAGTCATACCTCTATTCTTGTTGCCGTATTTCTTTTTACCATACATAGGGCATAATGGGTTGTTTGATTCGGGAGTTTTAAAATCTGTTGCGGATTCACTTTTTCCTGAGGTTAATTATGATCACGGGCGAGAATACTGGAGGGCATTCGGATTCATATTAGCCTGGCCTTTGTTTATATGGAATGTATTTAGCTATGAGCCCCTCTGGGGATGGTTGATAATAAGTATTATTCAAACATTCGTGATCATACCCGTAATAATCTATTTCTGGGGTAAGGGTGCTTATTGCGGCTGGATATGTTCTTGTGGCGCAATGGCGGAGACATTGGGTGACACTCAACGTCATAAGATGCCACACGGCTCTAAGTGGAACAGAGTAAACTTGGTTGGGCAAGTAATATTGGCCATTTCAATTATATTATTGATTACAAGAGTAATAAGCTGGACAGTTCCTGACACCTCGATTGGACAACTTTTTACTCGATTTTACGAAGGGCTTCTTTATAATTGGAAAGTTTTCGGATTTCAGTTGAATTATAAATGGTTTGTTGATCTTTTCTTGGCTGGAATCATAGGATATGGTCTCTATTTCTGGTTTAGTGGAAGGTTATGGTGCCGTTTTGCCTGTCCATTAGCTGCATTGATGCATATCTATGCAAAGTTTAGCCGTTTTCGTATCTTGGCTGATAAAAAAAAGTGTATATCATGTAATGTCTGTACATCTGTTTGCCATCAGGGAATAGATATTATGAACTTTGCTAATAAGGGGCTTCCAATGGAGGATCCCGAGTGTGTAAGGTGCAGTGCCTGTGTTCAGTCATGCCCGACTGGTGTATTGCAATTCGGCCAAATTAATAGAAAAACCGGTGAAGTTTTAAAAGTTGATAGCTTACAGGCATCCCCAGTACTTATGCGTGAGCAATGAGTTTTCATAATCGCGGCTAGAAGCCGCTCCTACAAAGGGGATGTAAATTCAGTAGGAGCGCCATCCCATCGATTTACTCAGGACAGTATTGGTGCGATCAAGTCTAAGTTTGAACCCCTCAGTGATAAGTCCCCAGTAGTGTCATTGCGAATACTTCGACTGGCTCAGTATAAACTCCGTGAAGCAATCTCAAATGAAAGATACCGCTACGTCATACTGGTGATTTTAGATGTTACGTAATTCGGGGGGACAGAATTTGTAAATTTTAAATTATTTTACTTTGTCTTGATAGAAAGTAACAACCCTTCGACGAAGCTCAGGATAGGGCTGACAAAAAATTAGGATTTATTAAATCAATTCCTACAGCTAAAAATCTTTAATTCTACCCCAACCCTAAATCTTTTTTTAACGCTTTCGGAATTGATTTTGGCAATTTTTTGAATGCCCGTTTAAACCATGTTTTCTCTAAGAGATTTAGAGATAAGATGTATTGAAGGTCTAAGAAATTGTCTTCGAATTATTTAACATCTACAGCGATGACAATTTAGGCTTAGGAATGTACTAATCCTGAAATTATTTTAAACTTCTGTTAACTTCCTAGCTTCCATTGATCAATTAAAATGAACAATAAAATATTAGTAATTATCCCTGCATTTAATGAAGCAGATTCAATCTTGAGCGTAATAAATGATATTCCTAAAGATATGATTGATGAAATCGTGGTAGTAAACAACGGATCAAGTGACGGAACTGAAGTCATTGCAAGAAATGCAGGTGCCACAGTAATTAAAGAGGATAGAAGGGGTTATGGTTACGCATGTTTAAAGGGCATCGAATATGCAATGTCAAAGCCCGATAGCGTTAAACCCAATATAGTTGTGTTTTTGGATGGAGATTATTCTGATTATCCTCAAGAAATGGTGGAATTGATTACTCCGATCTTAGAACATGATTATGACTTAGTTATAGGTTCAAGAACTTTGGGCAAAATGGAAAGTGGTGCTATGTTGCCACAGGCGGTATTTGGCAATTTCCTCGCTACTAGATTGATCAAATGGTTTTATGGTGTTACATTCACAGATCTCGGTCCTTTCAGAGCCATAAAATTCGACAAGCTCCTCTCACTTAATATGGAAGATAAAACATTTGGATGGACAGCAGAAATGCAGGTAAAAGCTGCAAAGATTGGTCTTAAATACATTGAAGTACCTGTTAGTTATCGAAAAAGGGTAGGCGTTTCTAAGATTACCGGAACATTAAGCGGTACAATAAACGCTGGTTATAAGATTTTATGGACTATTTTTAGGCATTTGTAGAGACTACCGCGAAACATCATTAGTAGAGGCGTTCAATTGAACGCCCCTACTAATCATTTTTTTACGGATTTCCCAAGGGCAACGAGAAACATGACGCTTTTCCCTATAGCGTGTGGAGAGAAAAACCTCGTAACCTCATCATCGAAAAACGTGAGGCCACTTGCTCCGAGACCTACGGAATAAGCCGCAAGGTATAATTTCCCACCTATAACTCCAGCTTCTAGTTCCACTGCTCTATATCCACGATTACCGAATTTGTCCAGAACAGAGTCCAGGTCAGCAAGAAGAAAAACATCCACGCTTGCATCGGCGGGTATATCTTGACCAAGACCTAAATGACCCGCTTCGTGTCTAAAGTCACCCTCTTTTAACGGTTCAAGTGATTGATCGCGGTGACGGTAAAAATATGATCCCTTTGGTATTCCATCTACATCATTTACGATTAAATAAATGTCATTAAGGGTCGTTCCGTATGGGCTAAGAAAATCTGCAGGTATTCCCTGCGTCGACCTATATATAATCTTTGAGAGTTGCTCAAAGGTAATTGGAACACGTGAGAATTGTCTAGTAGAACCCCGTTTTAAAACCGTTTTTTCTAAGGTTATGGAATCGTTTTCAAAGTCATTTTCATAATCTATTTTAAGAGGAAAGAGTTTCCCCTTAGCATCGGGAGTTGGGTTAATAATTTTTGTTTCTCTCCACTCTCTAACCTCATCTTTTGTAGTAAGAGACGAAGCCTCATGCATTCTTCTAATAAAAGGATAGTCAATCTCTTCCTTTGAAAGTGGCAAAGTTTCATAACTAATATTTTCTAACTCTATATCATTGCCGGTTATTTCATTGTCTGTTCTGCCAAGTGGTATAATGCTGACTGCCACTTCACGAAAGGTATCGAGACCAAGAAGTTCATTCACTGATTTGTCGGTAAAACCGACGAATATTTTCAATGGAATATGATAAGCGGATGAAGCCGCAAGAAGGTTTGCCAGTATTGTTCCATTATCCCAAAATGTATGTCTGTAAGCCCTTGATTGATATTTCCAGGAATTTCTCCAGAATGTGCTTATGCATATAATTATAGTAGGTGCTTTTGATATAGAAGGCTCATCAGTGGTAGCATCGGCGATCACCCCTCTATAATCGCCATTTCGCAATTTTCTCAGTGAAAAGTCGTGGGGCCCAAAGTGGTATACTCCGGCGTCTAAGCCATCGATGTCTGAAGTGACTATATATAAATCAATATGATATAGCGCGCCTGTACATGCGGCGGCTCGAAAGTGGAATTCACCCCCTGGATATTTCTTTTTTTTTGTGATACCAGCTGAAAGAAAAAGCAATCTGCCAAGTGTCCTAAAATCAGGTGTGATTTTTAATTCAGCACCACTAGGTTGATTTATTAAAGCTTCGAGTGTTGGAACATCAGAAAAAGGCAGATCATTTGGGATCTTAATTGGATCTAGACTGGTATAGATTTTGAAAGGGATTGGCTGATTCTCCCAATCCATATAATGAGGTGGCATTCCTGGATGTTTTGTGCTGTTGTGGTATCTCCATGTTTCTTCGATCTTGCGACTGCTCATTATTTGCGCTTATGTTTAACCCTTGGATCTTATCAGAAGTGAACCTTATAGATTGCCATGTATGCAGCTAAACCGCCCAAAATCGGTATAGTGAACCATAAGAAAGTCCTAAGTTCTGGCTTCCTCTTTATGAGAATTATAATAACGGTTAGTATTAACCATATGGCAAGCTTAATCCAAATCCATAATGGCCAAGTCGATATACTGCTAAAGCCTAATCTGGCTAATAAACCAAAGCCACCTAGAAGAATGATGAAGACGGCAATTCCATGCGTAATACCCGCTAACTTTCTTCCATTCTTCATTTGATTAGAGGATAGCATCATATATGCTCCTAAAGATAGAAATAAAAAAATTACGCCAAGTATGTGTATGACTTTGTAAGCAGCGTATGGGATCATAATTCGTACCTCCAATGATGGTTATGTAAGAAATTAACTTTATGGGTTAATAGTTTATTTGCTTATGAGTAGAGTAGTTATAATAATATTCTAAAAATAGGAGAAATGATATGGATAAGACCGAGAATATGCTCAGGGAATTAACCGAAGCCCCTGGTGTGCCAGGCTATGAATCGGAAGTTCGAAAGGTAATTCGAAGCTACTTAAAGCCTCAAGGTGATATTACAGAGGACAAGATGGGGAGTCTGATTTGTAAAAAGGAAGGTAAGTCCTCCGGCCCAAAGGTGATGTTGGCTGGTCATATGGATGAGGTTGGTTTTATGGTAAAGCACATAACTTCCGAGGGTTTTATAAAATTTGCACCATTGGGAGGTTGGTGGGACCAGGTTTTATTAGCTCAGAGGGTGGTCATAAAAACCAATAAAGGCGATGTCATTGGGGTAATTGGTGCCAAGCCCCCTCATTTATTATCACCTGAGGAGCGCAACAAATTGGTTGATAAAAAAAATATGTATATAGATATTGGAGCTACTTCAAATAAGGAGGTCTCAAAAGCTGGAATACGCATTGGTGACCCGATTGTACCATTGAGCGAATTTACCACTTTAGCTAATCCAAAGACTTATATGGCTAAGGCCTTTGATGATCGTATAGGATGTGCATTGGTTATATCGGCTCTTGAGAGTTTGAAGAGTAACACCCATCCAAACACAGTTTATGGTGTGGCCACGGTTCAGGAAGAGGTAGGAGTGCGTGGTGCAAATACAAGTGTCGAATTGGTTGATCCTGATGTTGCCATCATCTTGGAATCTGACATCGCTGGTGACGTCCCTGGAATTAAACCCGAGGAATCATCTACTAAGCTAGGCGGCGGACCCACAGTACTTGTTTACGATGCTCGTATGATCCCTAATCTAAGACTTAGAGATTTTGTGATTGATACGGCTAAAAAATCTAAAATCCCACTGCAGTTTACGGCAATGGAGGGTGGGGCGACAGATGGTTCAGTAATTCACCTTCATAAAACTGGTATTCCAACTGTCGTGCTAGGAGTGCCTACAAGACACATTCATAGCCACAGTGCAATCCTTCATAGAAAGGACTTCGACAACACAGTTAAATTATTGACCAAACTGATTTCAAAATTGGATAAAAAAACGGTTGATGGTTTAACTAATTGGTAAAGAAAATTCTCAATAGTATGGCTTTTTTTAGAAAGGGAGAAATTTCACTTTTAAAAAAATCTGAATTATAGTTTGGTTAACCGGATGAAAAAACTTTACTCACCAACAAATGAGTCTGAACTTATGGTTATAAAGAGTTTACTTGAGGCAGAAGAGATACCCTATTATGTCCAAAATGACGAATTTGGATCATTGTATTCAGGTATTTTCCTCACAAACTTCAATGCCAAAACAATAATGGTTCCTGACGAGTTTTATGAAACGGCGAAAGACCTAATTTCGAACTTTGAAAATGAACCTTAAGAAACTGATTCGCTACTTTTGTTAAAGGGCTAATTTATTTTGTGATAATTTCTAATTGTCTTATAATGTTGAAAATTGTATAAATTTTATTGTCCGGCATCGGCTGGACGATTGGAGTTTTGAATGCTAAAACAACTACCAAAACTAGCATCCGCTTTATTGTTCCCCCTTGCACCTATGATTTGTATCTTCATGTTTCTGGCATGGATGAACCCTTGCCCGTTGGTGAAGGCATTGAGATAAAAAGTGGACAAACGCGACGGTTCGATACCGGGATGTGAGCCATTCACTTAGGCTTGCTAAAAAGGAAAGTTAGATTTAATATTGAAGTACTTCCATCTCACTTTCCAAGTGTGACAGGGGTCGCATCTTCACGGGTTGTGGCCCAAATCCTCTTAAAATTATATCAAATGTGATATAATGGGATAAACTTGCACAAAAAGGGTTGCTTCAGCTTTTTTATTTTGATAGAAATTGGATTAAGTCAATATTCATGCCTGAACTTCCCATTTAAAAAATCAAGCAAAAATAATTTTCTATGCAGCCTTCTTTACTCTCTCCTTCACAACATAGTCTCGATCTTCTT
>JALLOG010000099.1 GCA_027717645.1 Desulfobacterota bacterium AH_259_B03_O07 | reverse complement strand
GCAAGATTTCTTCAGCAAAAGTTAGCATCCATTTACTCCTTGGAACACTCTAAATTAATGTTAACACAAATTACCCCATTTTAGGCATTAACCTTAAATTATTTTAAATCTGTGTTAATGGTCAGAACTAATTGCTAGGCTTTGCCACACTACTTCTCCTCCTCATAGCAAACAGGCCTATTATTCCGAACAGTCCTAGAACTCCAGCCATGATTATCATCCCCCATTGGTTTAGGGTTGGGATTGGGAGTGCACATTCGACAGTTTGCAAAGTTAATTGCTTTAGTGGTTGAACTCGGTTTGACTTATAACATCTCCTGCCGGCATTTCACATTTCTACCTTTAATCTTACAAATAACTCGTTTTTGTCCCTGATGGTCATAAAAGGCTGCTTGCCAGCCCTCATGTTCTTTTTCCAAATATATAAAACCATATGCATAGATGTTAATACCGTTTTTAACTGTTCCAGCATAAATTTTTTGTCCAGCCAAATCCGTTACACCTTGATAGGGAAACATAAATACGCCGCCAGTGCCTGTAAGTAATTGTGCAGGTTTGTTTTCATCTTGCAGTTGAATAAATTGGAAAGAATGCATATGGGCGGCAAATAAAAACTCGGTTAATAGATTGAAGGGTGTTTTATTTGCAGCGTATTTGAATGAACTTGCTGTCGCTAATAAATCTTGTGCAATTTTTTGACGGGGTATTATCATAGAATAATATGGGAAATGTACAAAAATCCAATTAGGGCGTTCCATTTGCGAATAGAGTTTTGCAAGATGAGAGGAATAATATTCTACTTCGTTGGGAATGGGGGGAACGCTGCCTTCAGAATTATCAATAATATACCAATCATGGTCTTTCCAAGGGATGTGGTAAGATGGCGTGTGCTTTAAACAGTGATCGGGGTAGTCTCCTAAATCAAAATAGCGGAACCAATCCATGCCAATTTCGCTACAGCTTTTGTGATTGCCGCGAAGATTGATCCAGGCGGCTTTATTGATTAGAAGTTGAATGGCATCGAAATAATAGGTTTTCCAAACTTGCCAGCCTCTGCCATGGGGATAGCCCTCACAGAGTTTCGGGTTCGCACAACGGGTTTTCGCATAAGTCATATCCCCGACGTGTACGATAACTTGCGGCTTTAATTTTGCGGCGAGCTTAACTAAGCCAGAGTACAACCAAGAGTTGGGATTTCCGCAAGCTTGAACGCCATCAGAGACCCCGATGCTATAGCCGGTATCTCCAAAAATAACGATTCGAGTCGGTTGTTTTGGTATCGAGGGTAATTTTACATTTTCAATGCTAACATCTCGGGCGGTATCTGGTAATTGCCGAATACAGATGCGATTCGGATGGTCATTATCCCCTGGCCCAACATGCTGCTGCATCCCATAAAGCTTTCCGGCAATATCAATTTGTGGACATTGGTTTTTAGAGGTAATTACTTTTGCGTATCGGCTGCCATCATGCCAAAGTTGTTCCCAAATATAATCTTTAGCGTGCACCGGGCAGGGTAAAATACCAATGCTTAAAAAAGCAAATATCCAAATTTTTGTGATAAATTTATTGATTATTTTTACTCTTTGGAGGTTGGTGCGACCAATTAACATTTCCGAGCAATATCCAATTTTTACACTGGACAGTTTTTAGGACATATTTCCAAAAAATATAAAAGTAGGGTTGGCATTGGAAATTGATTTGTAACTGACTTGGTTTCTTATTTTCATAAAGAGGACTTGGAGACGCCGATTGCAATAAATAGTGAATTTCATTCGGTTTATTTTGATCTACCCTAATGCCAGTAACAAGATAACTTTGTTTTTCGATCTACAATTCAACGGTTTGTTTGACCTCAAATCGTGCTGGTTCCCAAGCTTGTAAAAACATCCATTAAGGGCATGGCGTCCTGTACGACAAAGGGTTTGATGGTTTCATAGGGATGGTTTCATAGGGAATCATGGCTTCGCCGGGGCGTGAGTAGATAATCCGTATTATTCAGGCGTTGCATCCGGTAACTTTCGACGCCTTGAACGAATGTCGGGTTGATGTATTTTGGTGCGGATTTAGTCAACTCATAGTAACGTTCAGGTAGTGGATCAGCTTGAATGTTGGACGGCAGTATAATTAATACCACAGGTAGCACGCCCAAAATAAAGTATTTAGAGAGTTGCGGTTCTACAAATGTAGTGCCGTTTTCCAAGATGTTGCTCCAAGGTTTCTCTGGGGATAGTGTAACACGCAATTTGAGAATTAATCAAATAATTCAGACAGTAGAAAGAAATATGGGTACTCTACCCCTTTATTAAAAAAAAAGTTGGTCAACACGCTATTATTAATCCCATTTTATGCATTAACCTCTTCTGTTCCCACAATATAAAAATAATAAGCTCCTGTCAACAAAAATTTTCCCCTCTAACCACAGAATTTAATGGAAAGAAACCTAAGATGCTATTTTATACTATCCATGATTCCAACTTAAACAGAGCTTGACAAAAGGGGAGCAGTACATTCATCTTGTTAAAAGAAAATATAAATTAGTCGATGAATATGAGTGGTAGTTATCGATCATTAGTATCATTAGAACCTACCTATAAAGAATTAATTATACTTAATTTATGAAAATTCCTTTAAAATTTCGTTTGCAATGACGATTCTTTGAATCTCCGATGTTCCTTCATAAATCTCGGTAATTTTTGCATCCCTAAAGTGTCTCTCAACCGGATAATCTGTCGTGTATCCATAACCACCATGAATCTGAATCGCCTTTGTCGCAACCCACATTGCGGTCTCAGACGCAAAAACCTTCGCCATTGCCGATTGCTTTGAATACTTCTTTCTTCGATCTTTCATCATTGCCGCCTGCCAAACAAGAAGCCTTGCCCCTTCAATTCTTGTTGCCATATCAGCAAGCATAAACTGTATCGCCTGAAACTTTGAGATTCGCTTGCCAAAGGATTCTCTATCTTGAGAGTATCTAGCGGCTTCTTCAAATGCCGCTTGAGCTATTCCTACAGCCTGAGCAGCTATTCCTATCCTTCCTCCGTCTAGTGTCTGCATGGCCATCTTGAAACCCTTTTCTTCTCCACCCAGTCTGTTTTCCACAGGCACTCGGCAGCCTTCGAATATAAGTTGAGAAGTGCTGGATGCCTTTATTCCTAATTTATCTTCCTTTCTCCCAACGATGACACCTGGAGTTTCTTTTTCAACCATAAATCCCGTAATACCACGATGCTTTTTAGATAGATCAACTGATGCAAAAAGAATTACAATGTCTGCTTCAGAACCATTTGTTACCCAGTTCTTTGTGCCGTTAATAACATAGTATTGTCCATTTCTTACAGCGGTTGTTCTAATACTTCCTGCATCAGAACCTGCAGCAGGTTCGCTGAGAGAAAAGCATCCGAGTTTTTCCCCTTTAGCAAGAGGGGGAAGGTATTTCTTCTTCTGGTCCTCAGTCCCAAACCTCAGTATCGGCTCACAGACAAGAGAATTATTTACAGACATAATTACACCGGTTGATGCACACGCTTTGCAAATCTCTTCCAAAGCAAGCACATAACTAAACGTATCCATCCCGCTTCCCCCATAACGCTCGGGGACAAAAATACCCATAAACCCTAGCTCCGCCATCTTCTTCACAAGCTTGGCAGGAAATTTCCCCAGTGAATCAAGCTCTGCGGCTACCGGTTTAATTTCGTTTTCGGAAAAGTCCCTTGCAACATCTCGAATCATCTTTTGCTCATCTGTAAGTTCGATTATGCTCATTTTTACCTATCCTAAAGACACTATCAACCATCAGCAAAGAGTGTAACGATTATCCTTACTGAACACAAGCGGGCAAGGGGAACTGAGGAAGCCTAAGGAATAACCTTGACCACCTACCTAAAAAGAACAGATATGAGACAATAATCCCATTTTATGCATAGACCTTTTCTTTTCACATTAATTCGCAAAGATAAGCTCAATCAACTAATACTTCCTCCATTTAAACCGAGCTTGACAAAAGGGGAGCACTACAGAGACCCGACCCCGTGATTTTACAACGAAGTTGTTATCTCTACATTGTGAGTTCTTTGAATAATTCTTTTCTTCTTTTTAATATAGGTTTATCCAATAGACGCTCTTTCAAAATTTCATTTATATCCCTTATCAACTCTGCATCTTTCATAATATAGGTATCCTTTAATATATTCATTGAATACAGCCAATTTGATATATCAGCCCAACTCCATAAAGTAGTAGCATTGTTTAAGCTTTGCCAAGGTACAGGCAGATCTGCTTTCGCATGTCCTGAACTCATTAATTTTCGAACATATTCCCTACTAATATTTGCTCTTCTTGCAATTTCTGCCGCGTTTACTATATCGCCCGGTTCAATACTAATAACTTTTATTCCAAGCCCTGATCCCTCTACATCCTTAATTGCTGAAAGTACAGCATCTTTTAGGTTATCAGCTTCCCGATCGAACTCTAAGTAAGCCGCTTGATTATGATATGATAAAGTCGCATCATCACACCCTGCCTCAAACAAACCATCTTCTATTGATTCATCTAAATCAGCTATACCTGACAAAATTAATATAAAATTATATTTCCTTTTATTTCTAATCACTCTAAACCTCCATTATGAGGACACCTATTTACTGCCTTCTTTATTTGGTTAGCATGATCTTCCGGTACTCTAGGTGTTGACCATATTGATATTTTACAACCATCTCTACTTTCTTCTGCACAGTACAACCTACCCCAGGTATGTGAAGATTTTCCTACTCTTTTAAATCTCCAATCTTTCGATTCAGCATATTTAATTGCCTTTTCTATCTCTTTATTATGATGTTTTTTTCTCTTCATTAAGATTATAATAATTAGTTGACAGTTGTCAACTCTCCATAAAACAACATCGAATATACTAGTTTAGTATAGGATATTTTAGATTTTAAAGAATTGATCTAAAAAGTTGTATCCCAAATCATTTTAAGTTTTTAAAATGACGAGCAAATTTGCGGTGCAGCATTATGTGATTTTTTAGAGAAATGTCCGGAAATAAAAATTAAAATAAAATGTTAAAAAAGATTAAAAAATAAAGAAGATTAAAGACGAAGTTTAGAGAAAATTAAGATACTAAAACTTCAAAGTTGAGACCTGACCCCGTGATTTTCGCTTAAACCGGCCTTGACAAAAGAGGAGCGGTACAAGAGTAGGAACTGTAGTTTGTCCAGGCGGACAATCTTTTTCCCTTCCTCAAATTCATCAATAATCGCATCAAAGATCTGTGAAACTCGGTGCCAGGCATGAATATTGACTTAATGGCAACAGGTGAACCAGAAGAAGTGAAGGCTCAAGCTTCCTATAGTTAAAGAGGAGATTGCTTCGTGGCATTACCAGTCCCAAATACCTCTTTATGGATTCCCGACAATAATCCTCGGGAATGACAAAGTGAGGTGGATTCCAGATTACTCTTGTACCAAAGTGTTACATTTCAGAATCATAAGGCTACAGGTTCTATGGGAGATCTTTTGTGACTGACTAGATAATAGAAATTCGATTCAGTATGTAATGTCGAGCAGGATAGCAATGACATATCATTCAGGAAGATCTTTGAGATACACACCTTTCCCATCACGCAGGCTTTTCCTTGCTCTTTCAACTCGGGCTAAAAACCTCGGATCATGCTCTAACCGGTAATCAAACCAATCATCCTCCGAGGCAAAACCTATCAAAATTCCGGCAGGTTTTCCATGCCTAGTTATTATAATTTCTTCTTCCTCTGCCAAGTGCAAATATTCCGAGAATTGATCCTTTACTTCTGATAATGGCACTTTCTTCATTCCTTTTCTCCTAATTCTTCAAGCCAGGCAGCGGCTTTTGATTTTGGTACAATCGCCAATATTTCTACTGCCGCTTCTACTACATCATAAAACACTCTAATTTCACCGACAAGTAGGCGATATTGAGGACGGCTGATGCCCTGCAGACGTTTTATTCGACTTCTACTTGTTTTATTGGGTTCATGGCTTAGATGTCGTCCGATCGTATCGCGCACTATAGCACGATCTCTTGCTGATAATCGCTTAAAATCTTCAACGGCCTCCGGAGCAAAAATTATCTTGTATTTGATTCTGGCTAGATTATAGCCAGATTTTGATAGATCGTCAAGCAAAATTAAACGGGACGCAACGTATGCCGTGAACGGCACATTATCTAGCGGGTTAAAGTCCCGTCTGAGGAATTGCCCATTCACCTCGGTAGCACCGCGAAGCGGCGTTGGAGTAATCCAGGGTCGTAAGTTTCTCAAGGGCAAAGCTACAGGCCGTAACGAAAGTGAACCTAAAGTAGCCTCGTTAACCATTTGGAGATGCTGACCTTTTGTCGCGATGGGGAAACCTGAAAAAAGTTGAAGGGGTCAAGTCTTCAGTTGACAATACTTTTGAATTGTTTTTGTTCTTCCCCGCTATTTTTTAAATTGTCCTTATTTCTTTCGTTTTCATGATCTTCCTCTTTTTTGTCCTCTTTTCACTTTTCCTCCAGGTATCCCAATTCTTAAGGAATCGCCGCTGTAATCTCGGCATCACGTATGATAAATTTACTCTTGATTTTACTATAAGAATTAGAGTATGGGAATGTAGAGAGTAATAACGGCGCGTTGGAATTTAGTTAGTTTTTAGCGTGGACAATTAGATATAAGCTGAGACGATCTAAATAATTTCAAATTGCGCATCAATATACCTTAGGGTTTGTCGATAATGGTTGGTTGCCTGAATTAGCTTCTTATTAAATCCGATTGTTTCTTAATTGAACAAACTAATTATGGGAAATAAGATATAAAGAAGTTATCACAAGTAACTTACAAATCTACTGACATTCATTATTGTAGAATAACAATATCTTTTTTAACTTCCTGTATTCATTGAGCCGACGTGGAGATTCGAACTCCAGACCTGCGCATTACGAGTCCAGTAAAGTGCGTTTTCGTAACTTACTGAAATTGCTATAACTTATTGAAAATAAAAGAAAAAGAGTATAAAATTATGACTTGAGTATTTCGAGTATTTAGACTATTTTGACCTAGTATGGACACCTATATGGACACCTCTTTATTTAATGACTAAAAAAGCTAATTTGAATCAAGTTAACACCTTACACGACATTAAAAGAATACATAAAGCAATCATAAGTGATATATCGAACCTTGAACAAATAATAGGATCATTAAACGAACCATTACTGAGTATTGCGTTGTCTACAATATTTCTATTTCTATCAGGTACTAATTTGACTTTAAATATTGTTGAAAAGTTTTTAAAAAACACATCTAATTACACTAACCAAAAAAAGGAATCCTTTTTAAGCAGCCTTAAATCAATTAGATTTTCTGTTTGGTCTTACATTACAATTATGGAATACACCCCCAATCCTCCATGGGAAAAATTAGCGAAATACTTAAAACGCCTGAGCAAAGAATCTAAAAACAATAAAAATCAATTACGAGATACAATGGTTTTTTACTTCTTAGACCGCCTTGAAATTTTAAAGGGTAAGCGCCAAAAAGAAAAATACTGGGAAATAGCAAAGGAATATCTAGAGAAAAACGTATTTGATAAAGTTCTTAATGGTTTTGAGCCTCCACCCGTAGAAACTATTATTGATAGTCTAAAGAGAAAATTTAAAAGATTTGAAAAAAAAGAAAAAAAAGCTATATCTGTACACGGTATTGAACCTAAAAAGGAAGAATTTACTAAAGAAGACCTAGATGTTCTTAAGAGAATCTCAAGTTCTAACCAACTCGATGAACTTGTTGGTGTTAGTCCGATTTATCAATTAGAGCAGATTAACAAACTAAAAGAAGCCGTTAAGCTTCTGACACCGAAACAAAGTGATATTATAAAATTAAGATACTATGATTCTCTCACAACTGAAGAAGTAGGTAAAAAATTAGGAATTACTAGGCAGACCGTAAACCAGCATGAAAAAGCCGCTATAAAAAAACTTAAACCCATCCTAAAGCCCTTATACCATCCTTTTTCAAAAATTTTTAAAAAAATACCTGACAAATAGCTTTTCCCATGTCCGAATAATATAGGAGGACTTAATATGGGCAAAGGCATTGTCGGAATCATAATAAGCAAAGACGGAATTGAAAGCCTGTCTTTCATGGGTAAAACAGAGAGAGAGAAGAAACTCGGTTTAACGATATACACCCACCTCGAGGAAGAACTCCGAACCTTAGACAAAACAATAAAACAGAAATTGATGCCACAGGCTAGAGAATTAAAGGTCAAAAGATGAAAAATACGCATTACTTATCAGTTAAGAAGATTAGCCAAGATTACAAAATTGATTCGAGCCTAATCTATTGGTGGATCAGGCAAGGGAAAATAATTTACACAAAAATTGGGAAGAAAGTTCTTATACCAGAGACAGAATTTAGAGAGTTTTTAGATCAAAACACCATGGATAAAAGATAATAAAAAACTCCCCCTTTCATGTTGCAGTATGAAAAGGGGATTTTAGATAACTAAAGGAGTAACCAATGAATAATACTACATATCCCACCCGTGAATTACAAATAATAATCAAGCCTCTCATGGTCGCTAAGTTAAAGAGGATAGCCGAACAGGAGGGCACAAACCCAATTGCATTGGTTCTTCTCCACATAGCTCGACTTATTAATGAATGGGAAGAGAATGAAAATCAACGATAATCGGAACTTTGAAGCAGCAAGATTATATTTGAAAAAGGGCTTTTCGGTGATTCCTATCAAACCAAGATCAAAGGAACCCCTGATCCCCTGGTCTAAATATCAAGAACGCCGGCCTACTCACGAAGAGATAGAAAGATGGTGGACACAAACACCCGATGCAAATATTGGGATTGTAACTGGAGAGGTCTCAGGAATCTGTGTTCTCGAAGTAGATGAGGCAGAGGCTTTGAATGGGAAACATATGCCTGTAACTCCTCAGGCTGTCTCTGGAGGCAAGGGTTTGCCACACATATTTTTCCGCTACCCCAAAGAGGGGATGAGAAATTACAAGTCTCAAGAAAATGGCAAAGAACAATTTAGCTTGAGAGGGGATGGTCAATATGTAGTTGCTCCACCTTCAGTACATCCCTCTGGAAATTCTTATAAATGGAAGGTTGGGTTGGGTATTCATGAGGTGAAGCTGGAATATCCACCTGATTGGATAATGAAACTCATTACAAAGAAATATGAACATCAAGCATCAAAATCTTGGAAAGAAGAAATTATTAAGATTTTAAAACCGTATTGGACTGAAGGTCAAAGGCAGGAGCTAGCAATGTGTATTGCTGGTTATTTAGCGAAAATGGGAGTTCTCTGGGAGGATGCTCAAGAATTAATTCTTAATATAGCAGAGATATGTCATGATTCTGAAACAAGACAGAGAATAGCTTCAATAAAAGCTACTTATGATAAGGTAAGAAGAGGAAAAGAAGTAAAGGGTTATAGTGGATTACAAGAGATTCTAACAAAAGAAGATTTAATAAAACTATCAAATCTATTTACTGATGAGGAACAGAAACTAAAAGGAATTACAGTAGAAGAAATTAAGTCAAAAAAAATAGACCCAAAAAGTTTTATAAACAAAAAGCTAGCAATAATGAAGGGCGGAGTGACAACAATTTCTGGTCCTCCAGGGGTAGGCAAAACTTGGTTAACTCTTGAACTTGCAAAGTCTGTAGCAAAGGGTGAAGATTTATTCAGCCAATTTCCGACCGAAAAAGGAAATGTTGCTTATTTTGATCAAGAAAACCCATTTATTGTAATTCAAGAACGAATTAATTTATTGAACTTGCCTAATGATGGAGTCCGATTTTTTCATTTTGAAAATTTTAATATCGAACGTGACTTTTCAGAAATAAGAGAAATCGCTGAAAAATTTGATCTTCTGATTTTTGACTCTCTAATACAGTTTCATGATAGAAATGAGGATAAAGCGAGTGAGATAAAAATTGTCATGAATAAATTTAAAGAAATTGCCAGAGACTGCGGTTGTGCAATTATCCTTTTACACCAAAATCGAAAGCCAGGACAATTCGAGAAGAATGATATGTATACTGCTAGAGGAAGTCTACAGATAATATATGACTCCGATATGGCTTTCATTCTAAGAAAGACTAAACAAGACGGAAGGATACTTGAAGCAACGAAAAGTAGGATAGTTAAAGAACCTAAGCCATTTAAATTCGAAATCGAGGAAATAGATGGGAAAGAAGTTAAGTTAAGGTATCTTGGAGAATATGAAGAGATCGAGTCGAAGAAAGAACGTGCTACGCTTCTGGTTCCAATAGTCCTTCAAGATAGTTCAACTCCACTGTCTTGGGAGGAAATACAAACTAAACTCAAAGAGAGGGGTCTGGATGTAAGCGAACCCACTCTCAGAGGAATACTTAGAAAACTAGAAGAAGACATGATTATTAAATCTAATACCGGCACTAGAGGTAAGAAATTCTACTCGTTTATTATGGATGATGAGTCTGAAAAAGAGATTGAGGAAGAAATCGAGGAATTTCTGAAAGAAACCGAGGCAGTTTAGTATCCGTTTATGCAAACAAGTATTATCAAACTGAAAGGTAACATACTGTAATCATTGACTTTGAGCTTGATAATGGTATTATCAAGGTCAACTAACTGTAATTATTACAGATTTTGTTCAGTTTGATAATCTTTGTTGGTATAACAAGAGATAGGAAAACATAATGCTTAAGTTGATAGAAGAGCAAATTAATAGGGGCAGTTTGTTAATAGAGAAAGCCAAAGTTACCGGTAAAGACATTGAGCCATTAATAAACAGAGTTGAAAAGCTAAAAAGAAATTTGAATGAACAATTACAGAACGAAGAATCCGAAAAGGATTTAGATAATTCTGAAAATGTCCCCGACTGGTATACAGAAGAGGATCGTAAAGCTAAGTTAGTCTTAGAAGGACGTTGTAAGAATTGCTTTCACTTGTGGTTAGTAAATTCCGATATGGATAATCGATGCTTTAAAGGTTTTTGGTGTCAAACCTTTAAGAAGAAGCTAAGTAAAAAGATTGAGAATTGTAAAGGATTCCTTTCAAACTCTGAGGGTTTAGACCAGTTGATAGTAGAAATGAAAGCGAATGGGGAATTGCCTGAATGAATTTAGTTAAGCAATTCATACTAGTATATGATTTTCTCATTGTCTATGACTGTCACATTTTATCACATCTTGTCTTTATTACTGTACAAAATGGTATGAGCTAACATAGTCGTATTAAAGTGGGAAAACTGAGGTGAAGAAATTGTTTAACAATCCAAGAAACGAAAGGGAGGTGCTATTATAGGATATTTATCCGATTGCGAAGAAGATGAAATGTTCGAGTTTGAACGAAAAACCGGAAAGAAGCTCATAACCTTGAAAGAGGCTTCAGAGGTTTACAGTATTTCAATTAATACCCTCTACAAATGGTCTTCTCAGGGGAAACTCGGGAAATATAAAATTGGCAAAAGGGTTTATATATCACCGCCCGAGTTTGAGGATTGGCTTGAGAATTTTCACTTGGACTCGGCTTGGGATTAACACCTTCAAGAAAAGTAGAAACCATGAATGGATAAACAATAATCCACCTGAGGGTTCAGTGTATATATGTGTGGGTAAGATTGGGAAAAAAGGAAGAGATAGATATTCTGGGAATAGATATATCGAAGAATAAGTT
>JALLOG010000098.1 GCA_027717645.1 Desulfobacterota bacterium AH_259_B03_O07 | reverse complement strand
ACTGATGCCGAATCTTCATATCCTTTGATTCGGTTAAATCTTTTTTTAACGCTTTCGGAATTGATTTTGGCAATTTTTTGAATGCCTGTTTAATCCTTTTCTTTTGAGAAAAGGATTCTCAAAAGATTAAAAAAATTGAAAATCAATAATTCTATCCCTGAATTACGTAACATCTACGGCAATGACAGCTGAGACTCTCAGTTTATATTTTGATACCCTGCAGCTTGCTGCAGGGAGTTTCATTATTTGTGACTAAAAGTTTAATTCGTAGTTAGCCAGTGATCAGGCATTTCTATCGCATTTTTGTAAGTTTTAAAAGTTAGTATTGATTCCAGCGCTATATTTTCAATCCACCACTCCTGCTGCGAAAGCAGTGTGCGGTCGCCAGTGTCGGAATTTACGCGCAGTACGGCTCTTCGTACGTTATCCGTCAGAACTAAATTTTCATAGCCCGCCAAATCATAAAACGGAGGCAATCTAATGTCAAAAAACAAAAGGCCCCGACATATGACTTAAGGACTCTACTCTTCGTAAGAAAAGTCTGTCCTTGGCTGCATATCTTTGTCCCATGTCAAGGCCTGAACTAGAATCCTTAATAATTATATGAGTCCTTTTTCTATTATCTCCGTCTATAAGGGTGAACGTAGTCCTGAATCCCTAAATAGGAGGTCAAAATGAAAGATCTAAGCAATGACGATATTCGTAATGCAGTTCGAGAAAACTACAGCAAGGTAGCCGAGGTAGGAAATGGGGGTTGTGGATGTGCTCCATCAGCATGTTGTGATGCAGCCGGCAAAACATCCGTGGAGGATATATCTATTCTTCTCGGCTATTCCAACGAAGATGTGTCCACAGTTCCAGGAGGGGTAAATATGGGGCTGGGTTGCGGAAACCCACAAGTGATTGCTTCGTTAAGGGCCGGAGAAACTGTTCTTGATTTAGGTAGCGGCGGCGGTTTTGACTGTTTTCTTGCCGCTAAAGCAGTGGGGGAGAGTGGATATGTGGTCGGGGTCGATATGACACCCGAGATGATCAGTAAGTCCCGGAAGAATGCGGATAAAGCGGGATATAGTAATATAGAATTTCGATTGGGTGAAATCGAGAATTTGCCTGTGGCTGACAATGCAGTCGATGTGATCATATCCAATTGCGTTATCAATCTGTCCCCTGAAAAAGGGAAGGTCTTTGGGGAAGCGTTTCGTGTACTAAAACCGGGCGGAAGGTTGGCAGTCACAGATATTGTCGCAACAGGAGAGCTTCCTGATTTAATGAAGCAAGACCTTGCTCTTTACACGGGCTGTGTGGCAGGTGCGTCAATAATAAGTGATCTTGAAACTATATTACAGGAAACCGGTTTTGTAGATATCAGAATCAGACCAAAAGATGAAAGCAGAGGGTCTATACGTAATTGGAAACCAGGACGTAAAATTGAGGATTATGTAGTTTCAGCCACTATTGAGGCAGTGAAACCGAAGGTCTAAAAAGTCTCTAAAGCTGATACATATCATGAACAGCTTCAGGTCTAGAATAAATAGGGACAACAGACACTTTTTTAATATTAAACAAAGGTTTTATTCGTTTTTTAAAAGAGTTGTCGACAAAAGATTTGCGCCGGTTTGAGTTTACCCCCGACCATTAATCCTCCCCCACAAATGGGGGAGGAAAATTAAAAAGATGGAGGACTAAAGTCCTTCTCTACAGTTGTCGCTCGCGACTAGAAGCCGCTCCTACAGCAGCATGTCAACGAGTGCTTCCGTCGGGGATCCACAATGTTTATTTTTTTCTTTGTCTTGATACAAAGAAACAAAAATCAAGGCTGCCCAAAAATTTAGCTAAAAATCATACACTCCGACTAAAAAATTCGAATTCCACCTCAGTCCGCGAATTTTTCTTTACGCCTACGTCCATGATTTTTTAACGCAATTTTTGGAATGCCAAACTTAAAATTCTGGATTTCCTTTTCCCTGGGAGAAATGAGGGAACTATTAACATTTGTAGGAGCGCCATCCGTGGCGCGAAATAAGAATCGCGGCTAGAAGCCGCTCCTACATTATGTGAAACAACACACATTGTGTTGAGCTCTGAAATTTCGTATAATCAATATTGATAAAAATAATGTTGAGATGACTTAATACTCTATATTTATGGAGAGCTAGAATGAGTTATGAAGAATGTATTAAGGCTTGCCTTGATTGTGCGATGGACTGTGAGAATTGTCTTCATGAAATGATAGGGATTAAGAGTCACAACGATTGTCCTTATTGTTGCCGGGAATGTCTTGAGATCTGCATATTGTGTGCGCAGGCTATGTCTCGCGATAGCAAATATGTTAAAGATTATTGTAGACTCTGTGCAGATATTTGTGATTGGTGCTCTGAACAGTGTGCAGAACATGAATACGATCATTGTAAGAGGTGTTCAGAATCGTGCGAAAGATGTGCTGAAGAGTGCCGGAAGGTGACTGCCTGAAATTATTCATGCATATTCATGATTAAATTATTTATAGGCCTAATCCTCTCTTTATTTGCGGGTTGTGCCGCTTCTCCTAAAGGAGTATATAAATCTCTTTCAGCGGCAGATTCTGATTCGGGTGCCTACAACTTTGTGGATGCAATAAGCTTCGCTCGACCAATGGAAATCTCGAATAAAGAGAAAATAGAGATTAAGCTGGAAGAAGGCGATCCGATTATATGGCTCGATGTTGGTCGGCCCTTTAAATCTTATTATAAATTAATTCGATTCGAAGGAAATAGCGGAGAGCTTGTCTCTTTTAATATTACGTCGCTGTGTCAATGCTATACCGTGTTTAGAGAAACAATAGTCTATCCAATCGCATTTATATTAAATTCTGATGGACAGGTTCTATCGTCGAATCCGATCAAATGGAAAAGGAAACATGACTTTCTGCTTACAGGGCTTCAATTACAAGGAATGTGGGAAGCTGAACTCCCGGAGGATGGAAAATATTTTCTGCTTATTGCTGCAGATAATTCCTATGTGGGGTTGACTCTTGCTATAAATTATCCTCTCTTAATACCAGATAGTCCTGAAACGTATATCCTGAGTTCACCATCCGGAAAAGTACGCGTTGAGATGAACCCAGAGGTTGAATTCAATGATAGCTTTGTAATTTCCGTTCAATAATAATTCCTATCCATTAATTATTTATATTAATTGTTATCCCCCAACTTTAATCCTCCCCCACAAATGGAGGAGGAAACTCAAAAAAATGGAGGACTAAAGTCCACCTCTACATTTGTCACTCGCGGCTAGAAGCCGCTCCTACATTATGTAATACAACATACTGTAGGAGCCCCATTCCTGAATCAAGTTCAGGACAGGCCTGGCGTGACGATTGTATGACAGCCGAAAGATTGCAACGAGCAAGACTCGTTGCCTACCCGGAATATGTTGACATCCAATAATGGCGAGCCCGAGCTTAAGCCGGGTGCACTCATAACCCAGGTTGGTTTAATTAAATTATTCCACATTTAATTCCCTTTCCTAGAAAAGAGAGGAATAGGGTTTTGTTTTTGTCAACACACTAGCGAGACTCGTGTGCTACCCTGGCTGGATAGATCAGATCAACGCGATTTTGTAGAGCAAGTTATGGCAAAAATCGATTAAAACTATTTTTCCCCATTTTCTCGATAATCCTTTAATTTATAGAGTAAAGCGCGGCGACTGAGTCCCAAGAGCTTTGCAGCCTTCGTACGGTTGCCTTTGGCATCGGAGAGTGCTTTCTCAATATAAGCCTTTTCCAATCTCCTCCAAGCTTCTTCGAGTGTTACCGAATCGTCTAAAATATCTCTTTCAAACTTTTCATGGCTTGTCCCCAAATCAACACTTTGAATGACATCACTATCAGTGAGGATTACAGCCCTTTCAATTACGTTCTCGAGCTCCCTTACGTTACCGTACCATGGGTATTTAAGTAGCTCGGACATTACTTCTTGACTAACACCCTCAACCTTGGGATTCAATCTTTCTTTGGATTTCTTTACGAAGTGTTCAACGAGAAATTTGATATCCTCCGTCCTCTCCCTTAGAGGAGGGATATGGATCGGTAGTACATTTATTCGGTAGAAAAGGTCATTTCTGAATTTGCCAAGCTTTATGTCTTGATCAAGGTCGCGAGACGTTGCGGCTATTATTCTAACGTCTACATTTATAGTTTTTGTATCGCCCAATCGTCTAATTTCTTCTTCTTGGAGAACCCTTAAGAGCCTCGTCTGTAAGTGGGCGGGCAATTCTCCTATTTCATCAAGTAGGAGTGTTCCGCCATGAGCTTCTTCGAACAGGCCCCTTTTTGTCTGCTCAGCCCCACTGAAGGCACCCTTTACATAACCAAATAGTTCGCTTTCAAGTAAAGCCTCCGGTATAGCAGAACAATTTATAGCAACAAACGCACCCTTATTCCTAGGGCTGTCGTCGTGGATCGCTCTTGCTACGAGTTCTTTACCCGTGCCGGTTTCGCCTGTTATAAGGACGGTTGTTTTAAATTGGGACGCCTTCTTCGAGAAATCGATTACGTCACTCATCTTATCGCTCACAAAAACTATTTCCTTAAAGCCGTTACCTTTTCCTAATTCTTTCTTTAAATATATGTTTTCCTTTCTAAGCCTTTCCCTCTCCTTGGACATGCCCATGCGAAGAAGTAGCTCCTCGGTGTTAATTGGCTTACTGATATATTCTGATGCACCGGATTTTATAGCCTCGATCGAGTCCTCCAAGGTTCCATACGCAGTTATCATTATCAGGATTGAACCGGTATCTCGATTTTGAGCCTCTTTGATAAATTTTATCCCGTCCATTCCAGGCATTCTTATATCGCAGATTATAAAGTCGTAGTTTTTCCCTTGATCTATTAGTTCAAGTCCGGCGATTGCACTTTCAGTGCATTCAACCTCATAACCTTCCATTTTGAGGATGAATGAAAGTGTTTCCCTTACACCTTTTTCATCATCTATTACAAGGACGCTTGACACCTCATTGACCCCTATAAGCTGGTAGAGTTATTGTAAAAGTCGAACCACTTCCTGGCTTGCTCTCTGCAGATATATTTGCATTAAATCGCTGAAGTATTCTCTCGGAGACAGAAAGTCCTAGGCCAGTCCCTTTACCGGGGTCTTTTGTAGTAAAGAAAGGATCAAAAATTTTATCTATGATTTCTTCAGGAATTCCACAACCATTGTCACTCATACTAATTTGAATGGTTCCATTATGATTTTGAGATGATTTTATCTCGATTAATCCATCTTCATTTATAGCATCCTTTGAATTGAGTAATAGGTTTATAATTACTTGTGATAATTGATGATAATCGGCTTTTGTCGTTAATGGTTTATCGGATAGACCTAGCCTCAAGTCAGTTTTCTTTAGAAGTCCTTGACTATTCAAAATGTCAACAGAGCGCATAATAACATCATTAACGTCGACTTCTTTCAATTCAAAGTCTCTTGGCTTTGAGTAGTCAATGAGTGTACGGATGATTCTATCAATTCTATCAACTTCTTTTTGAATATTGTCCAAGAACTCCTCTTTTTTTTGATCATCTTTTAGATAATCCTTTTTTAAAATTTCAACGTAGCCTCTTATTGCGGAGAGCGGATTTCCGATCTCATGCGCCACGCCTGCACCAAGTTTTCCGAGCGAAGCGAGTTTTTCGGTGGCAATGAGCTCCTTTTGGGTTTTAACCAATTCTCTGTTGGATTCCTCAAGCGCCTGAATGTTTTCTTTCAGACTTTTCTTACTATTTTCAATTTCTTTATACATATTCCCGAGGGCTTTCTGTAACTGATTTATTTCTTTAACGCCCCCAGGATGCAGGTTTGTTGGAAATTTGCCTCTGGAAATATCGTCGGTGGCTTTTATGAGTTCATGTACAGGCTTAACTACTCTTCTAGAGAGTATGTAAATACCGTAAACACCGATTACAACTAGATTCAGGAGGATTGAAATTGCAATAATTCTCTGGGCAGATGTAATTTCTTTCTCCAAAGAATGAAGGGGTTGATAAAGAAGTATCACACCTACTTGTCTACCACTGTCCATTATGGGAGAGATGATTTTAAAACCTTTATAAAAGGAGAAAGGCGGCATGTTAATTCCTTCTACATCGATAAGGGTATCCCCGGTTTTCATGACTTCGAGAATGCGGGGATCGGACGTGTTTTCTAAAGTTTGAGAAGAGTCATTGCTAAAGAAAATCCTTTCATTTCGTTTATCGACAATTACTCCCCACGAGCCAGGCCCAAGAACCTCTTTCATAAAGTTGATGCCGTTTTTAATGTCGCCTTCTTGTGTATAAATTGCATTAAACACACGAATTATGGATTTTACGCCCTCCGCTTTTCCTTGCACTGCGGACCTACCAGTTACAATAAACGCAATAATCCCAATTAAAAGCATTGCGACAGCGGCTAAAAATAGAATATTAAATAGTATTTCTGCCCTTAGACCAATTTGACGCATGTCTTTATAAAATCAGGTCCCAAGATTAAATTTTATAATTAAATATATTCACTAGGAATGAAATGTCAAGTTTTACTTGAAGTATTTTGTCATTAGTACTATATAATATCTTCTTGAATTGTGTAGTAGTTTATTTATAGTATAAGGATTAGTTTGTCGAAAACCAGAGATGTAAACTAAACCCGCCTGAAAAGAGATAAAAAACAGCGGCAAGAGAAAGAAAAGGTCCAAAAGGAATCGCATATTTGAGATCACCTTTTTTGTAAATAATTACAGCTAGACCGACGAATGTTCCGATAAGTGAACTAAAAAGTGCTACAAAAATCACGGCTTTCCAGCCTAAGAACGCTCCTATCATTGAAAGGAGTTTAACGTCTCCCATCCCCATGCCCTCTCTCTTTCTTATAATTTGATAAACAACACCTATTAAAAAAAGTAATCCCCCTCCAAAAATCGCTCCGAATAGTGAATCAAACACGGGTACTTCACTAATGTATGAAGTTATTATAGTGAGGTTGAAGTTGGTTGTTTTAAGGATATTCCACAAATTCGTCCAATCTGTTCTTAGGGCACCATAAATTATTCCAATTATTATCCCTGGGATTGTTATAACGTTTGGGATGATCATATATTCAATATCTATGAATGTTATGACAACTAGAGAAAGGAGGAAAATGAGATAAAATAGGGTTTGTAGCGTTAGGCCGAATCTCCAAACCAAAAATACGGTAATCAAGCCTGCCAAAATCTCTACAATCAAATATATAGGGGAAAAATTGGAACCGCAGCTCTTACACCTGCCGCCCAACAAAATAAAGCTTAGTATAGGTATGTTATTGTAAAATTTAATGGGCTTTTTGCATGATGTGCAATGAGAGGGAGGATTTATGATAGATATATTTTTGGGTAGCCTGTATATGCAGACATTAAGAAAACTTCCTAAGATTGCCCCAAAAATAAACGCCAGAATATAGAGCACATAAAATTCACTAAGCACCTTGTTTCGTTCCGGTGATATTTCCTATTTTGTGGCTTTTAGGAAGAATAAATTTATCAATCTTACCGATCGTATCCTTTAATGCCTCCTCAAAATCCAGACGAGTGATCTTTATAATGCCTTTGCCTCTATTTATATGTTTCCTAATTGCGATTAGAGAGGCCCTTTGACATATCAATTCTACATCTGCTCCGGAGAGGCCCGTAAGCGCCTCTGCAAGCTCTTTCAAATTGATATCCCTTGCGAGTGGTTTCTCACGAGTATGTATTTTTAAAATCTCAGACAATGCATTTTCGTCTGGATAAGGAAAAAATAAGAATAGATCAAACCTGCCCGACCTGAGAAGAGCTGGATCCACTATATCAACACGGTTTGTAGCTGCGATAACCGAAACACCTGTTAGTTCCTCAACCCCATCCATTTCGGCAAGTAATTGACTAACCACTCTTTCCGGAACACGTGTACTGTCGTCTTCCGTTCTACAAGGTGCAAGTGCATCGATTTCATCAAAGAACACAATACAGGGCGCAACCTGTTTTGCCTTTTTAAAAACTTCTCGTACCGCCCCCTCCGATTCTCCTACATATTTTGATAGAAGCTCTGCCCCTTTTATAGAGATGAAATTCAATCCGCTCTCAGTTGCAATTACTTTAGCCAGTAGAGTTTTACCAGTGCCCGGCGGACCATAGAGTAGAATTCCCTTTGGGGGTCTTGTACCGGTTTTCTCGAAAAGCTCTTTGTGTTTAAGAGGCCAGATCACAGCCTCTGTGAGTTTTCGTTTATTTTCATTCAGGCCGCCTACGTCGTTTGCACTGACTTTAGGTATGTCAACGAATATCTCCCTTATCGCAGAAGGCTCAACTTCCCTTAATGCATCCGTAAAATGATCCATTCCGACATTTAATTCTAAGAGCATTTCATATGGCAGTGATCCGTCCTCGTAGTCTAAATCGGGTATTGTATTCCTGAGGGCCTTCATCGCCGCTTCTCGGCAAAGGTGCTCTATGTCGGCACCGACGAAACCATGAGTAAGATCTGCTAGCCTTTCCAGATCAACTCCTTCATCGGCAATTGGCATTCCACGCGTATGCACCTCAAAAATCTCTAATCTTCCGTTTCTATCTGGTACTTCAAGGTTGACTTCCCTGTCGAACCTTCCGGGTCTCCTCAATGCCGGGTCAAGCATGCTGGGAAGGTTTGTGGCACCAATTACCACCACTCGGCCCTTATCTTTAAGTCCATCCATGATAGCAAGGAGCTGAGCAACAACCCTTTTCTCGACATCCCCGGTGACCTTCTCCCGTTTAGGTGCAATTGCATCGAGCTCATCTAGAAAAATGATTGAAGGCTGATTTCTTGTGGCTACCTCAAAAATATCTCGAAGCCTCGCTTCACTCTCACCATAAAACTTATGAATGATTTCAGGTCCGTTTATCACATGAAAGTTGGCGTTTGTCTCATGTGCAACTGCCCTTGCAAGAAGAGTTTTCCCGTTACCCGGTGGTCCTAATAGCAGAACTCCCCTGGGAGGAGCTATTCCCAGCCTTTCAAAAACTTGTGGATACCTGAGTGGCAGTTCTACCATCTCTCTAACCTTACGTATTTGCTCTTTTAGTCCACCAATGTCTTCGTAATTTATGCCGTTTGTGTCTTGCTTGCCTTTTGGCTTTTTTCTTAATGTTATCTTGGTTGTTGAGCTTATAACCCCAGTTTCGGCAGGTACGGTTCCCATCACCAACAGATCCTCTATCTTTGATCCTGGGAGTGGAACTCTGATTCTATCGCCGACTGTGACAGCCTTTCCCTCCAATCTATTCAACAGGAATTTTCTGTTGTCATCATTCAATAGCAGAGAGTTGCTCGAGGGAGCCAGCACGACTTTAGAAGCATTTTTTGTTACTGCTTTTTTGATGTTAACATGGTCGTCTATTCCAACTTTCGCATTCTCCCTTGTTATTCCATCGACCTGAATAATTGATTTCTTACGAAGTGACTCCTCAAGGGGCATTATGCGAACAACAGTCTTTCTCTTTCCTCCAATTTCGATCAGATCCCATTTATCTACTCCGAGCGTAGACATGTCCTTTGAGTCGATTCTAGCGACCCCTTTTCCAGCATCCTTTATCGAGATTTCAGAAATTCTAAGACTCAGCATTGCCGTACCCTATAAAAACATATTACCGCTCGCAGTAATCGAAATCAAGAACACATTGATTGAATAAAACCGTAAACTGAATTATACTCTTATCCATCACGACTAATTAGCACTCCTGTGGTACTTAGATCAATTATTCTTAGAAATTTCAGAAATTACAAAGAGGAATTGTTTACGTTTCACGAACGATTCAATCTCATTTGCGGGGATAATGCGCAGGGAAAAACCAACCTTCTTGAGGCAATACATCTTTTATCAACCTTTCGACCGTTTAAGCAAATAAGAATTGAAGAACTTATCAGGTTCGGGCAGTCCCAGGGAAGAATTAAGGGAGAGATCGAATCCGATTCAGGTCTGAATGATGTTCATATTAACCTCACGAAAGGGGGGAAAACTGTAAGACTGAACGGAAAGGTCATCTACAGCTTGAGTAAAGTAGTGGGGAAATTTAATGTAGTTACCTTTCTTCCTTCGGATTTAGAACTGATCAAGGGTACCCCTCAGAATAGGAGAAAATACGTTGATACGATGATATGTACATTCAGCCCCCAACATCTAACCGACCTGAGATCATATTTCAGAGTGTTATCACAGAGAAATGCTCTTTTGGCAAAAAGAGATAAAGTTGATTGGGGATCTCTCGAAATTTGGGATGAAAAGATGGCGGAACTTGGTGCAAAAATTATAGGCAGAAGAATAAATAGTATTAGAAGGTTACAACCTGAAATAAGAGAAGTTTACAAAAGGCTTTCTGGAATTGATACGGAAATTAAATTTCACTACAGGTCTGCCTACAAATTGGGTAAGAATATTGATGAGCTATTAAAGAATGAGCTTAGCTCTAGGATTACTCAGGATAAAAGACGTGGGCATACAACGGTTGGTCCACACAGGGATCTCATAGAGTTTAGAATAGACGGAAAGGACGCCGCCGAATTTGCTTCGCAGGGTGAGGCAAAAACACTTGCACTTGCTCTAAAATCTTCTGAGATTGAACTGACTAGAAAATTGCTAGGAAGAACACCAGTACTTCTTTTGGATGATATCATCGGCGAGCTCGACGAGAAACGAAGAAAATTTCTTTTCGGACTCCTAGAAGGATTTACAGGGCAAGTATTCGTTACGGCTACTTCTGCTAATGAAATTCATTACAAGAAGGATAAAAAGGTCTTTCATATAAAAGCCGGAAGAGCAAGGCCTATCTCTATAAATGAAAAAATTAAAATGTAATAGTTTCACCTCCCAGGTGACTCTTAACAGCTGAAAAACGCTTATCTGACATATTTCCATATACATCGTATGCTTTTCTTTCTGCCCCCCTTATATAACTAAATTTAAACAGGCCACTTTTCTCTTCTGAGCCCCATATCCCAGAACATCCATTCGTATCTGCTTGTTGTAACAAAATGGTCTTTCATAGCCTGTTTTTCATTATGAGGTAATTTTCTGGAAATTTTGTTTGTAAGATTCAATACTTCTTTTACGACCTCAGCAAACTCTTCTCCACCATATGTATCAATCCATTTCTGGTAAAGCGGGTTAGGGGACCCCTTAGAAATAAGTGATTTACCGACCTCCCAATAAATCCAATAGCACGGTAGGAGCGCGCCAACAACTTCGTGGAACGGCGATGAATATGCCACGGATAGCAGATAGCTTGTATAAGCTTGATTTGTCGGTGCAATAGGAGTTTGACTGACCTTATTGGCACTAATTCCAAAGTCTCTGAAGAGGCTGTCATGGAGGGCGCGTTCCACCTTCAGGGCACCAGCAGAATGCTCATTGAACATTATTATCCAATCTTCTTCTGGAGACTTTGCAGCGGCAATGCTTAGAGCTTTTGCGAATTCCCGCAAATAAAGCGCGTCTTGTATTACATAGAATTTAAAGTTCTCTTTACTAAGAGAGCCGTCGGTAAGACCTTTAATGAAGGGATGAGCAAGTATTGACTTGAATATCGGAACAATTTCTCTCCACATTTCTTTTGTGAACGATACAGCCATTATGCACTCCTATTCATAACTTCATCATTGTCATGCAGTTGCATCGACAAATCATAATACTTATTGAAATTGGGAACCACAAGAAGTTTTGTATGATCATCAAATTGAGGTAGGACAGACCAATAATGAGGGGATAACAAGATATTGATTGGGTTTCCATAATGTTTATTTTTTTCTTTCTTTGTCTTGATACAAAGAAACAAAAATCAAGGCTGCCC
>JALLOG010000097.1 GCA_027717645.1 Desulfobacterota bacterium AH_259_B03_O07 | reverse complement strand
CCATTTGATCCAGATTATTGTGTAAAAACATCTTGACTTTTAAGACGGTATCTGAGCCCTGAGCTGCATCGAAGGGTCGAAGGGTTGTTTCTTTGTATCAAGACAAAGAAAATAAAATATTAAACGATGGATCCCCGATTAAAACATTCGAGCATGACGGATGAGTAAAGTTCGAGAAAATTTATTATTTTTTTGGATTCTGTCCTCGAATTACGTGACCTCTACAGCAATGACAGGACAGAGCAAACCCTGTGGCAAGATACACGTAATCATCAAGTTATGCAGAATATATAATATAGAGAAGTATGGCTAAAACGCCCAAAGCCATAAAAGCGGCATAAAGTCTTAATAGCCCGGATTGGGCAGAACGCATAAGAGTAGCCGCCTTTACAACAACCTCAGAAATGCCATTTACAGCACCATCGATTCTTTTTAAATCAAATTTACCAGACTCAACAGCTAATGCATTAAAAGGTCTGACAAAAATTGTATCGAAAGCTTCATCTACAAACCATTTTCTATACGAAAAACTGTACAGAAAAGAGAAGATTGGCACTTTTATCAATGATTCTCTAATCGAAGGTTTAATAGCGTAGAAATAAATTGCAATTAAGACTCCAATGAATGCAGAAATAATTGACAAGACAGTTATGCTCCAGTGTCCAAAGAGATGAGGTACCGATGTGACTGTTTCTTTCACAAAGACAGAAGGCATAATAAAATCTTTAAAAACATTCGAATGAGCTATCCCTATAACCTTTCCCATAAAATCCGGTACACCTATATATCCTCCGAAAATCGAGAGCACTGCAAGAATCAAAAGGGGTATTGTCATGGAGAGCGGCGATTCATGAATATGCGATTTTACATTATTTGAAACCCTCGTTCTTCCCTCAAATGTAACTATATATAGACGAATCATGTATAGCGCCGTAAGGCAAACGGTCATTAATGCAACAATCCAATGAATCACATAACCACTTTCATAAAGTGAGCCAAGTATTTCATCCTTGCTGAAAAACCCAGATAGAAAAGGAATACCGGTTATCGCGAGAGTACCAATAAGAAATGTGAACGAGGTGAGAGGGATAAACTTTCTTAAGCCACCCATATTTCTAATATCCTGCTCGCCCCCTAGGGCATGTATTACACTTCCTGAGCCAAGGAACAACAAAGCCTTGAAAAAAGCATGGGTCACGAGATGGAACATGCCAGCCGCATATGCTCCTACTCCCAAGGCCATAAACATATAGCCTAGTTGACTGATTGTTGAATAAGCCAAGACCTTCTTAATATCGTTTTGAGTAATTGCTATTGTTGCTGCAAGTAAGGCAGTAAATGCCGCTATAGAAACGACAACGATTTGAGCCGTATGGGATTGAGTATAAAACACACTGCACCTAGCAATCATATATGCTCCAGCAGTAACCATAGTTGCAGCGTGAATCAGCGCACTAACGGGTATTGGTCCGGCCATAGCATCAGGAAGCCACACATAAAGTGGAAATTGAGCTGATTTTCCAACTGCACCGACAAAAAGGAGTAAAGCTATTATTGTAATAACTACACCAGGAACCACATTCATGAATGACGGATCTGATGCCTTACCGAATACTTCCTGAAAGTTAGTTGATCCGAATATGAAAAATATCAAAAATATGCCTAGTATAAATCCAAAATCACCAATTCTATTTACTACAAAAGCCTTTCTTCCGGCAGAGGCTTTTTCTTTATCCTCGTACCAAAATCCAATTAGAAGGTAAGAAGCAAGCCCCACACCCTCCCAACCTACAAACATTAAAGGAAAACTGTTCCCAAGTATTAATATAAGCATGAAGAAAACGAAGATGTTTAGATAAGCAAAATACCTGGAATAAGATCTGTCCTCGTGCATATAGCCGATTGAGAAGACGTGTATGATTAAACTGATCCATGTTACTACCAAGGCCATTACGCAAGATAATGAATCGAAAAGAAACTCGATCTTCACTGAAAAGTCACCTGAAGATATCCAGACGAATAACTCTTCAAATATCTGTCTTTGAATGGGATCTAGACTAAATAATCGAAAAAATAGAATTGAAGTTAGAATTGCTGAAATTAGTATGACCCCACATCCCACAAAGCTCACAATTCTTCTTTCTGTGCGATCATCACCTCCAATTAATTTCTTCCAGAATCCAGAAGCAAAAAGCAATCCATTTATAACAGAACCGATCAAGGGTGCTAATACTAACCAAGCTAGCATCCTTTAATGACCTCCATATGTGATTACGGGATATTCCAGCATAGTACACCTAGAAAGAACTGTTAACAGAATACTACCCCTTAAGCATCTTTAAAACGTCTATGTCTAGCGTCTCACGATGAGTATAAATAGAAACAACGAATGCAAGTCCTACGGCAACCTCAGCTGCAGCTACGGTTATGGCCATTATCATAAATACCTGACCAGTCATATCTCCCAATGCCCTTGAGAAAGCAACGAATGCAAGGTTTGCTGCATTCAACATCAGCTCCAGTGACATCAGCACAATTATTAGGTTTTTTCTTGTAATAACACCGAATACACCAATGATGAATAATATAGCGCTCAGTACCAGGTAATGTTCGACTCCAACTACCATTTTAATTAAATCTCCTTTTAGCAATGGCAACAACACCAATAATGGCTACTACAATTAAAACCGATGTTAACTCAAAGGGTAGGATGTATTTAGTAAATAAAACCTCGCCCACACCTTCAACCGTTCCAAAATTTGTAGATGTCGAAGTTCCTTCACCAGTTATTTGTAAGCCCCTTTTGAATCCGAGGCTTGATAGATAAGCAACCACAATTAGGATAACAAACAGGATTCCAAACTTAATTGGAACGCTCTTTGAATCAAATGCGAGCGCCTCCTTTCGCAGGTTAAGATACATCACCGTAAATATAAAGAGCACCATGATGGCACCGGCATAGACGAGAATTTGGATAGCCGCAATAAAATCCGCGAGCAGAAAAACAAATAGTACTGCGGTAGAAAAAAGGGTAAGAACAAGGGATAGGACACTTACAACTGGATTGTTATGAGTCACCACAAGAAGAGCACCAGCTACTGATGCAGCAGCAAATATATAAAAAAGTATGTCCTCCAAGCCGTCATTTCTCCCATATTGTAATGAATTCTTGGGGCACCCATAGAATAAGCAATTGAAGTATATTTGGATAGAAAATATAGTCAATCCCCTGAAATGTTAAGCAAAAATAACTAATTCATATACCCATTACCTACTCAATACCACACCGACCTTTTCACAATACTTTTCAACCGCACATAAGGTACATTTAGGAGAAACGGGTCGGCATATCTGCTGGCCAAATGCGACCAAAATGCTGTTGTATTCTATCCAGTACTTTTTGGGGAGTAGTTTTCTGAGCTCTATTTCAGTATCGTATGGATTTTTAGTCTTAATAAAACCCCACCTGTTCGATATTCTGTGGACATGGGTATCAACACAAACCCCTGGTTTCCCATAACCCAGAGTCACCACTAAATTGGCCGTCTTTCTTCCAACCCCCTTAAACTTCAATAGTTCATCTATTTCAGCAGGTACCTCTGAGTCGTATTTTTCTAATAGAATTCGACAAACTTCGCGAATCGTTGTTGTCTTGGTTTTATAGAATCCGACTGGATAAATGGCCTCCTCAACCTTCTTATGACTAAGCTTAAGCATATCTCCAGGATTATCTGCAAGCTTAAACAATCTTTTCGAGGCCTCGCGTGTTGTCTCGTCCTTTGTTCTTAGGCTAAGGATAGTTGATATTAATACCCTGAATGGATCACGACTTCTCTTTGCCGTATTTGTTACAGCAGGCATTTCCCACTTTTGGTACTCCTCCCTCAAGATTGCAACGACCTTAGGAATATTTTTGCTCTGAAATCTTTTCAACTTTAAAAATTGTTACATTTTAGAAATAATGAGATAAAAAAATATACAGAAAAGTTTTAATATGAAAAATAAGTGGAATGGAAATTCGTGTATAAAAAGGGTTGTATATACTTTTTCTTCTGTCATTGTTGTGAGCCCTTCGACTGGCCTGGCCTGAGTGGAATCGAGTTGCCTTTACTGAGTTCGGCCGAAGTGCTCAGTATGAACTCCGCGAAGCAGTCTTTCATTATGTCACTATAAAAATGAGGTGGGGAATCGTCGCGCTTAAGCCCTCATTTATGGAGGAAATAAAAACTTAACCAAAAAGGATTAGAAATTATTGATACTCCTCTATCAAACTTTTCAACATTGTTCCAGAGGTAGAATTCTTTATTTTTTCAAGTGCCTGCTTCTCTATTTGCCTTATTCTCTCCCTCGTCAGACGAAAACGTTTTCCAACCTCGTCAAGTGTAGAAGAGTTTTCATAACCTATCCCGAATCTCATCCTTAAAACCTCGCGCTCCCTAGGGCTGAGCATAGAAAGTGCTTTTTCCAAACTTTTCGGAACAGACGCAGCAGTGACAAGGGTATCTGCCGGAACGGACTTAGGATCCGGTACTACATCGAAAAAACTCATCTTCTCCCCGATAACCGTTGCGTCCAAGCTTACCACCTTGTCGTTTTTACCGAGAACCCAATTTATACTCTCCTCAGTCATCTTAGCAGTCTTAGCTATCTCTTTGTAAAGAGGTTTCCTCCCCATCTCATCTTCAAGATCATTACTTATCTTCCGAACTATACCTGATTTTTCAAGCACATAAGCAGGAACACGTACAGTTCTGGTTTGACTAAATGAGGACCTCATAATAGATTGATTAATCCACCAGCTGGCGTATGTTGAAAACTTGAACCCTTTGGTATAATCAAACTTCTCGACAGCTCTTATTAAGCCCAAATTACCCTCTTGAAGCAAATCTAAGAACGGGACTCCTTTTCCAATATATTTCTTGGCTATGCTAGCAACTAACCTTAAGTTAGCTTTAATAAAACGGTTTCTATACTCAATTGCTTTACGAGAATGTGACTCGAAAAGCTTTATAAGCCTACTCAAACGTTCTTCTGAAAGACCTTTATTATCGTAACCAGACGATTTATCATTAAAAACCTTTACTAACTCATCCAGAGCGTTCACCTTGTCCTCTCCAAAACTCCTGCCTAGGCTTTTCTCTATGACCCTTAATGTACCATTTGCCCTCATTTCACACTTCTTTAAGTTTGCAGAAAGTTCGATTTCTTGTTTATGGGTTAAAAGGGACTCTGTACCAACCTCTTTAAAATATGCATTAATTAGTCTTATATCCTGATCTAAGTTCCCGTCATTATTGGGTGATTTTTCTGTTTCTTGATCTGGGTTAGAATCCTGATCAATTGAAATTTCATGTATCTCATTATCAAGTTCTAAACCTTCAACAAATTCAGCGATTGAATCAGAGTTTCGTGAATCGTAATCAATTAATATTCCATCATATTTAGTATCTTTCATATTATTCTCTGCTCCTCTAAATTTTGATGTATTTTGCATAAAATGGATGCGTAAAAAAATTTAATAGGCCCTAACTACTTTAAACAATTAAAGAAAGAGATTGTTTCAATTTTCGATAAGTTATTATTTAAAATATCATGAAATCAGATATCAAAGACATATCATAATCTACTGTCATAATTAACAAATATTATTTAATTGTCCCTTGAAATATAATACGGTTAAATCATAAAAAAGTTTTATTGGATTGTACTTTTATCTATGTCCCCTGAGGCCTTACTCCTTATATCATCCCATTTTAGTAATAATACATTTAATAATGACTCAGCTTCATCAAATTTTTCGTTTTTTAAAAGCCTAAGTAATTCCGATATTTCCCATACAGAATTTTCATTCTTTATCGTATAAGGATGGATAAAAGAACATAATTCCCCATAATTAAGAACAACAAAACCCCTTGGATCAAATACCGAAATTGTCTTCTTCAGTTTGTCAATTTCTTCAATCAATCCTGCGAGCTTAGGAATTAGAGGAATATTCTGCTTCCGCTCTTTATCTTTTTCTAATACTGCGGAAATAATACTGGAAGATTGATTTAGTCTATCAAGGCATAAATCTATTTTGGTGTCATAAGTTATTGCATTAAAACCCCAATGTGTGTAAAGGTTTTTTCTTTCCTCTTCCTTAAACAACATAAACCAATGAAGTGGTATATTATTTTCAGAATATAACAAATAAGCACCTTCTTTGGAACCCAAAGGGGCTATATAGTATTTATTATTTTTATCTTTTAGAAAGAAACAATCCTCTATCAACTCATCTTCTATTTCCAGATTTGAAGATAGAGCCATTCTAAAATCCTGATATTCATTTCCAAACCAGACGCCGAACGGAGGTGTTGGCCCTCCCCAGTATTTTTCATAGAAATCAGCGTAAGCACACCAGTAGTCGCTTTTCACACCAAAGTTTTCAATAGGCAGATAAAAAATCAAATTACTATTAGCCATATTTAAATTTGAAAAAATTTTATTATAAAATCAAAATATCATAACAATCCATTCTATACAAACGAATACTGTTTAACTGTACAAAAATAAATTTACCCCCAATGAACAATCGTGCGGCAAACTTAAGGGTATCTAAATATAAAAAGATATTCCTGATGGTCAATGACAGTAGGGAGTCACCGCCTTAGACAGGTAACAGCCCGCGACCCGTCATTTCGACAGAAAGGAGAACTCCTTCTATTTAATAAAGGAAAAATAAGATCTCCTAAGTTTGTTAAAAATGACAGATCAGTCTTGTCATTCTCAAGTGTAGATATGGGGAATCCAGTTTTTAAATTTGTGAATCCCCGATAAAGCTTTTTCTTGAATGCATTTATCGGGCGACGTTCGGCCATGACAATGGGGAAGATATATGAAATGGCACCTGGCATGACAGAGTAAGGATGGAGGACTAGAGTCGTCCGCTAATGATAAAAATGTAACGTAGTGGCGACCTCAAGGTCGCCATAATATTCGCAGCTAGAACCTCCTCCTACATCACAAAAAAGGTACGATCTGTAGGAGCACGATCCCTTCAGCATGCTCAGGATAGGCCAGTCGAAGTGTCCACAATGACACCTCTGGGGCAGACTTTGGTAACCCTGTAGAAGCTACAGGGAATTTGCCAGTTAAACTTTTGCATAAACTGATTGACAAGGACTTATTATTAAGCGTAATATCATTGAATGGCAGATTTGACAGTTGAAGATCTTATTAAAAAAGCAAAAAAGAGAAAAATCGATCTAGGTGCTAACCCTGAAAAGACAATAAGGATTTGTATTAGACTGGGACTAATACCAAAACCCAAGAGAAAGAAAACACATAAACGGGCGCGTAAAACAGTCTCGGTCTTTCCGGAATCTACATTAGACATACTTAAAGACATAAAAACCCTTAAATCAGAAGGTCTTTCATTGGAGGAAATAAGGGAAACTTTTGCCCTTGAATACGTTCAAACCGCTTTAAGAGACCTTTTGAGTGAAGCAGACGATGAAAAAGTAGGTCAGCTTGCAGACATATTAGGAAGTAAAGAGAGAGAACTTGAATCCATAGTTCAGGCACCTCTCATCTATGTAATTGAAGGAATGTCTCCTGATGAAGCTAAAAAGCTTCTCACCCTTTTTTGTGGAGTCGGATTCTATGCCCTCCTCGAAGCTCAACAGGCACTCGAAGAACTTAGCTTCGATGATTGTAGAAGAGCATTATCCAAAGCGATTTTCTACAACTCCATTGCCGTACTTAGGCTTGCCCGTACAACAGGTGACACAAAGCTTGAAGCTACGGCATCGGGGGTATATGAAAAGGTGGTGCTCGAACCAATTCGAAAGGCAAGCGAACGCGTAAGAAAGGAATTTAAAAAATCTATTGATTTATATCTACAAGAAAAAGGGCTTTAGTCATAAATTTCTTTAGGTCAATGCTTTACTTTTCTATGTTGACACTTCTATGCGCTTGATAATATATTCTGCAATGCAATCAATGTTTTCCAAAAGTTCCTGATTAACCTCGTCCTCATCTATAGTAATTTGAAATTCTGATTCTAATGCAACCAATAATTCCAACGTAGCAATAGAATCCACACCCACCCCAAACTCGATAAGGGGTGTGTCCCTTTTTAAATCTTCCGGTCTGATTTCTGATTGAATTTTATCAATCAAAACATTTCGGATTCTGACATGTATTTCCTCATTCATTATCTTTAAACCTGCCTAGTACTAAGCACAGACGACTATTGTAAAGACTCAATAAGTACTTTACCTGTTGGGCTTTTCGGAATACTTTTTCTGAACTCAATTATACGGGGGATTTTATAATCCGCAATCCTCCCCTGGCAAAAATCAAATACCTCTTTCATATTCATTTCTTTTTTTGGGACTATTACCGCTTTCACTAATTCATTACCCTCGCTATCTTTGACCCCGAATACAGCGATTTCCTTAACCTTTGAATGTCTTATAATAAGATTTTCTATCTCCCTTGGATTGACCTTATTCCCGCTTATATTAATAAATTGCTTTTTTCTTCCCAAAATTTTAATATATCCGTCTTCGTCTATTAGCCCCAAATCTCCTGTAAAATAGTAACCTCCCCTAAACGCCTTACTCGTTTCATCCGGAAGGCCATCATACCCATCAGCCATTGATGGACTCTTTACTGCGATTTCTCCCAACTCATTCGTATCAGCAATAGAACCATTGTCCAAGAATATTTTCACTTCTACGTTTTTTACCGGCCGCCCGACTGAATCAGATTTATCCTCTATGTCTTCACAAAGATTTATAGAAATAACACCTGTTTCTGTTGAACCATACAATTGCCTGGGATAAATTCCGAATTTTCCATGGAATTTATGGAAAACCTCTTTAGATAAAGGCGAGCCCGCAGAAATAACTAATCTAAGAGAAGAAAAATCCCCAGGTTTTTTGAGATAGGTTTCAGCCAAGACATTTAGCATAAATGGAACCGCCGGGAAAACGGTGATTGACTCCCCTTCAATCAAATCAATTACCTTATTTCTGTTGAAAGTACCCAAAACATATAGGGATGTGCCTACTTTAATTCCACTTATAAAGTTGCCGAGTGCATAGGTATGCTGCAAGGGAACAGTAAAGAGAATTTTATCTTCTTCTGTCCAACCTACCGTCTGAGTATGATTATCAGCAAGTGCAACAAGATTGTAGTGAGACCTTGATACCCGCTTAGGTTTTCCCGTAGAACCCGTTGAATAGAGGAAAATAGCTTCATCGTTAGGTTCTATCGAATTATCGATATCATTTGACTTATAATGATTAGAATAAGACCAGTCAGCTTTGTCTCCTTTTATAACAAACACTCTTGTGCTGTTGTTTGCTGTTGTTTTCTCAGCCAGTTGCTTCAACGTTTCATCGGTGAGCACTATTCGAGGTGAGGAATCAGAAATATAAAAATTCATTTCTTCTTCTTTGTAAGCAGCATTTATAGGGACCGAAATTGCCCCTAAACGTGCGATCCCGAAAAAGCATACTATATATTCAATCGAATTGGGTAGCAAAATAGCTACTCTATCACCATGGCCGACACCCCGCGACTTTAAGAAAGACGAGAAACCTTCTACCATAGAATAAAGAGTCCCATAGGTGACGCTTTTCTCCCCTTCAACAACTGCAGTTCTATCAGGATACTTTTTTACAGTTTTTCTAAGTAAATCTGGGACTACACTCATACTTATTGCTCAATCTACGGATAAGAACCAGGGTTATTCAAACCCTCTTCTTCCTTGAACCCAAACATTATATTCATGTTTTGTATTGCTTGCCCAGCCGCCCCTTTGCCCAAATTATCGAGTGCCACAACTGATATAAACGCTTCTCCTTGGAACCCAATTCCTATATCACAGAAATTTGTAAACCTAACATTCTTCAAAGTAGGAAAACTACCATAATCGTAAAATCTAATGAACGTTTCGTGCTCATAATATTTATTGTAATTCTCCCAAATATCAGTATTAGATTTCTGATCTTTCACCTTTGAGTAAATCGTTGTCAAAATTCCACGGTTAACAGGAATCCTATGAGGAACAAAAGTTAAATTGACAAGGGCTCCATTTAGATTTGATAGTACATGTTCCATCTCAGGTTTTTGATCATGTCCATTTACTCCAAAAACTGAAGCGGTTTCATTGATTTCAGAAAAATGATGCTCAAGAGTTGGGGCTCTCCCTGCACCTGCGAGACCCGCCTTTGAATCTATATTGATTGACCCCGCTTCGACTAATCCACTAGTTAAAGCAGGTGCTAAACCAAATATTACACTGGTAGAATAGCAACCGGGGTTTGCAACAAGCTTCGCATTCTTGATCTTAGACCTAAATATTTCTGGAAGTCCATAGACAGCTTCTTTTATTAAGTCTCTGCATGAGTGCTTTACCCTAAACCAATTCTCATATTTGTCTCCATCCCCGAATCTAAAATCTACACTCAAATCGATAACACGAGTCCCCTTTTGAACCAATTTGTTTACAAAATGCATCGATTTCCCCTGAGGAAGACATGAATAGGCCAGATCCACCTTTTCTAGTGAGCCTAATTTAGCAACGCTTACGCACTTTAGATCTAAAAAACGACGAAAGTGAGGAAAAACATCTGAAACGTTCATACCGGAGAATTTCTCTGAGGTTAACCATTTGAGTTCAACCTCAGGGTGATGAATCAAAAGCCTAATAAGCTCGGCTCCGGTATAGCCCGTAGCACCTAGTATTCCAACTCTTATTCCCATTCATAATGAGTTTGACTTAATCCACTAAAATTGTAAATAGTGATATAATACAATAGTGCAGTTTCAGTAATTAGAAAAACAAAAAAATTATTTTACAAAGAAAATTCTTGACATGTGGTCAAAGCCAATGATATTATTTCCCGCTATTGTGCCCGGAGGAAACGAATGAATACATCATTAAATAGTGTATGCCTTATTCCAGTATTATTAATTTTACTTTCTATTAATTTAATAAGCTGTGACGACGACGGTGCCAAGAAGATCACCATTAATGGTAACGTTGAAAATGCAACAGCTGAAGTTACCGCGACTGTAAATGGAAGAGAAGTAGATAGAACGGCCACTAATTCTAATGGAGATTTTCAGATTATAGTACCTAATGGTTTTAATGATGTACTACTTCGATTTGTTACACTCGACTTCGAAGTGGCAAGGATATTTAAGACAACACCAGATAGCAAGGTGAATTTAGTGGTTTCAATTGAACCTGATCTGATTACAATTATAGGTTGGCAAATTTTACAAGGCCGCATAAAACTATCTGGAAGCGATACATTTTTATTTGAAGAAACAGAGGTGGATTTTTCTATAAACGGTAGAAGCAATGACTGCATAAGGACAAAAAGTGATAGCTTCTTTGAAATTACGGTTAAGAGTGTCACATTAGCCAATTGTGGAGTTGGCGTCAGAACAGAAGGAACTTCTGATGTAATTTTCCAAACAGATGAGGATATTAACCTAACTGCAAGAAGTGATGGCATAAGGTCAAGAAATGATTCATTTGTAAGACTGACTGCCGATAACAGCATTTTTGTTAGCTCAGATAGGGAAAATGGCATACGAGCCCAAGAAACCTCCGTCGTAAGAGTTGAACCAACAAATACGTGTACTATATTTGGTGCTAATAAGGCAATAAATGCGGGATCTAATGCCACGATAGACCCGGATGGATGCACACTCGTTGATGGGTAGTTTTAAGGTTTGAAATCTATTTAAATGGTTTCACGTTGATCTTTTGAAATATCATTTGTAAAGTCCTTAGCGCCACTGCCAAGAATTTCTTAAGCTTTATGACGGTAACCCGCCCCGATCTCAAGCATCATTCCCTTAGTTTCAGCAGCATAGTCCGTTTAGGCTTGCGTTATGTGATCCTTACATAACCATATCCATCCCTGTCGATCCAAGGCAGGAATCAACATACCGTTTTCAATCTGCTCTGGCGTTTGAGGGATATTCCTGGTCACGACTTTAGAAGTAAGATAACTCGAAGACAATTTCTTGGACCTTAAACGCATTTTATCTCTAATCCTCTTAGAGAGAAAATGGTTTAAACGGGCATTCAAAAAATTGCCAAAATCAATT
>JALLOG010000096.1 GCA_027717645.1 Desulfobacterota bacterium AH_259_B03_O07 | reverse complement strand
ATCTAATCGAGCTAACCGTGGCATACTTTGTAGATAGCGTCTCCTGTAATCACTGCCAACTTATTTACTTTTTTATGGACGTCCCCCAAAACTTAGATGATTCCTTATTGAATAGATAACGACTCCATGTATTTGAAAAGCAGAGTCAGGATGGATTTCAAAGGGTTTGTAACATTAACGCTGCCAGGCTTGTATTGTTGTATTATTATTCTTTTGAATCATAATTTATTAGATGAGTAAAAAGACAAGGCTACATATTCCAGGTGGATATTACAAGCCTGACACGACTATATACAGGCCTGACACCAAAGATTTACTGATTCTAGAGACTTTCTATTTACCTTTTTACACATTTGTAATGATTTTCAAAGAACATGGATTTGATATCTTGACATGAACCTATTTTTTGTGAGACAATTTCTAATGGAATATTGATACGATTAGCACATTATTTTGATCTGTCTTGGTTCTAGCAGGTCAGGAACTTTTATATAAGGAGGTGAATTTAATTAAGATTTGCGCTGCTCTATTTATAGCGTCAGTATTGTTGCTGGCAGGTTGTACAATTAACACAGTCGATTTTGACACCTTACCAGATGGCTCTCCTATTCAAGGGGCTACTAACGTTATCGTAACGCCGGTTCAACCAAATAACCCTTTTCTTATTACTAACCAATATGCGACCAAAGGATTTACATTTTCTTCTCCCAATGGGCCCCCTCCGTACGTTGCATCAGCTATTGGCTCGGGAAGCGCTCCTTCCCCTCCAAATGTGCTTTGCCCCGTTACTATCAGTGGATCATCAGCTCCTCTTTTAATCGAGATCGCGATAAGTCCGAGTGTTTGCAATCTGTGGGTAACTACAGTCGGGTCATCAACTACGATAGAGGCATACCAGGGCAACAGTTTGCTCGATACGGTGCAAGTTTCAGCAGGCGCTCCTAGAACCCGCGTTAATAAATGTAGAATGAATCGTGTTTTAATTTCTGGTACCAATTTTTGCATCGACGATCTACAAACAAGGGATCGCTAGCTTCCTAAAGTACCGTCGGGAAAAAAGTAACGGGTTCAAGACTTGACCTTTCACCTTTAAAAGGGATGTAGGGTACTCGGGGTCAGGCTTTGATTATTACAATGCCAAAAACAAGGATGAGAATCCGAGCGACCACGGTCACAATTGTTGATCTTCTATCTGTATCTGGGTCGTGCTAATCAAAGGAAGAAATAGAAATAGCTCCTGGTTTATAATAAAGGGTTGAGTATGCTTTTTGCGATTTATTTTTCAATAAACTTATGAACAAAAGAGTTGACGCCTTTATTTCTAATATTTCTAAGAACTTCTTCCTGTCCGAATCGTCCAGATATACCTTTTTTCTTTCGTTTCCTCTGTTAGTTATGTGGTAAAGTGCACCAGGATATTGAATCCTGAGGGGCCTTGCCATATAGAAACTCTATAGATAACTAAGTGTTATGTCTATTGTCAAGGCCTGACACCAAGACATGTTAGTAAATTATTCTACTTTTACTAAGTCCCTTTGTGGCAAATCCATGGGCCCCACCCAAGCTGGGTATCCTACTGGCCTATCGCCTTGTCGTTTCTCAATCATCCCTTGGACAAGTTTTCGGAAAGTCAGGGACTCACCCTTTCCCAATGATGCTCTCCATATTTCATCAAAACGCTTGCTAAGAGGCCCGATCCTGCTAATGTAGCCACTCGGTAATACATACGCAACGGTATACGCCTCTCTCCGATCGGGACTGCTGAATATTATTGGATTAGATCCGGGGAATATATTAGGGAAAGGAATCAATTCTACTTCACTCGTTTTAGAGAGTTGAGTAACCGCGTCACCAACACCGGGTGGTAATAAAGTGTTTAGACCCATCATAGGTTGTAACTCTTCGGACCTTTGCCGCTCACGGCAGGCATCAATCAAAACAAGGAAGTGCCCTGGCAAGACTTTTAGCTTATTAACTATTTCATGGACCAGGATTAATTCTCCCCATTGATGTCTAATTTCTTCATCGGGTTGGTCCCGAAAGCGCTCCGGTACTAAAAGAGCCATCCGACTCAGAGGTTCTGATAAACCATGTCCAAAATAATAAAATATAAGAAGGGAGTTCTCATTCATTTCTTGACTATATTTATTAATGAATTCGTTGATCTTGCCCATGATATCTTCTTTAGTTATTTTTGGCCCTTCCAATGGACTATAGTCATGAACTAGTTCGTCAACCACCGAATCCGGGAGTTGCTTTATATGACGCGATACTATTTCGACACTATCTTTGGCTCCTGGAAGACTCCCTCCGATACGTTTCGAAGAGTAGTAGTTACCGAGACCGATTAATAGACCATAGACATCAAAGTCACTTCCCAACGAAAAATTAAAGCTGTTTTCATATATTTTATCAATATCGTCTTTTTCTAAGGGATAAAGACTTATTTCACCTTCTCCGCCCAAAGCAGTAGCTATTGTCTCGAGTTTTGAGGCTTTGTAACCCACATAAAGCGGGTAATTAGTCGAAAATCGATTTTTCGCCTCAACATCAAAATTAGCATTAATAAGCTTTATCGCATCATTTTTTGGAATACTAACATCCACGTTCGATCTCTCTCCTGTTTCGAGAATATATGCAATTTTCTCCACACGTAGCGCCTCTGTTATTACATGAAGTCCTGATTGCCGCCGCAGATGCTTTTGAAGAGCTTCGATTTTCTCCAATCTTTTCTTCAATTTTGAACCTGAAACCCTGATAACAACTGGATTATGGAACTTGATTTGAATTTTCAAGTCCTGATTCAGCGAAAGTTCAGTATTTAGTAGTGATTCTATGACCGCTACACCATCCGCTGCAAAATTTCCGTTAACAACTAAATCAGATATAGCCGCCCTATCTTGAACTGGTATTACGTCGCCGAGCACCTCTGCTGACTCCATTACCCAAAATGGTTTACCTTCTACCATTCTGAAGATTGTGCCAACACCCCAGTGCCGTTCTACTGGTGGTTTGTACATAAAGTAGTCATTGGATTTTAAATGTGTCTCGAGCGCAGAGACCCCATTAATAATTGCTTGCCTAGTGCTATATTTGTACCAAAAGAGTATTCCAATAATTACGATTGCAACTGTAAATATTGGCGACAGTCGTTTTAGGTACTTGTACTTTTTATCACCCCTTCTTTTGTCGTTCGTATTATTCATACTTTATCTATTATATCCACTTAACTGAAATGAAGAAACGTGGCATATCTGCAAAGGGAACGCAGCCCTTTTAATCTATAGGAATAATTTATTTATCATTATGTTTCCGGATATTGCACAAAAAGTCATAAAGCCACCAATAATAATAAAAATCCAAGCAGTAACAGTTACAAAAGTTGATCTTGGGCTTGTGTTTGTATCTGAGTAGTATTCTATGAATCTATAAATAATAGAGATAGTTCCTGTTTTATAAAAAAAGGTCACTTCACCTTATTTATAGTTCATATAGTCAAATAATCAAAGCCTAACCCCACGACGATTACGTAGAGTGTAAGGAAATCTAAAGGATAATGGGTGACCCCAGATCTTTTTACTTGACAGAGGATTTGAATATTATAAAGTTTACGGAGAGATGAGTACAAGATTGTTTTTTATTAGCTTTATTTTCGTTATCACTACATCAGTTTCCATAAGCGCCCAGACTGTAAGTGTTATCACAAAGAAAAACTCTATAAGGGAATCCTGCAGGTTTTTCGCACCAGTTAAAACAACAGTCCATTACAGCGATTTGCTTGAGGTCATCTCGCAGGAGGGTGATTGGTTTCAAGTGAAGTTTAAAGAAATTCAGGGATGCATTCATAAAAGTGCCGTTGAGGAAAAATCGATTTCTCTGTCTAAGATTGTCAGCTCAGGGAGTCAATCCGCATCAGACGATGAGGTTGCCATAGCAGGAAAGGGATTTAATCCTCAGGTCGAATCGGCATATAAAAGGGACAATCCCGGTCTGAATTTCCAGGCAGTTAACAGAATAGAGAATTATAACGTTTCGGATAGTGCTCTAAAAAACTTCATTCAAAGTGGACGCTTAATCTCGAGTGATTAAATATCTGTTTATCAACTTAATTTTAACGTCTTTTCTATTAACCGGCTGTGCTGGGGTTAATATAGGTGGGGTTGGTTTGGGTAGCGTGGCAAGGATAGCGGAAAAGACATATCAGGCTACAACACCTCTATCAGACGAAGAAGAGTATTATGTTGGTCGTGCAGTAGCGGCGCGAATTTTATCTTCATATCCCCTCTTAGAAGATAAGGAGCTCACAGAATACGTTAACCTTGTAGGTCAGACGGTGGCGATTCACTCGGATGAGCCTTTTACATACGGCGGTTATCATTTTGGAGTTCTCGATTCTAACGAAATGAATGCCTTTGCCTGCCCTGGAGGGATGATATTTATTACAAAAGGTATGATATCCTCGGCAACTAATGAAGATGAGCTGGCTTCGGTTCTTGCGCACGAAGTGGCTCACATAAACAACAGAGACGGAGCCTCCTCAATTCAGAAGGCGCGCTTGACAGAGGTTGCAACACTCATATCTACAGAGGCGGCTAAGAGGTATACCCCTGCTGAGTTATCGCAACTTGTTAAACTATTTGAAGGATCCGTTGATGACGTTTTTAAGACCGTCGTCGTCAATGGTTATAGTAAGTCTCAAGAATACAGTGCAGATAAAGATGCACTTAATTATCTTTCAAGGGCAGGATATGATCCTCAGGCATTGATAACCTTTCTTGAGCGGCTTATAGCGCAGGAGCAAGGATTGGGTGGGGGTTTAATGAAAACGCATCCTGCAATGATTGAAAGATTGGAAAATGTTGCAGAGAACTTGCCTAGTAAAAAAGGGGACGAAGCTCTTGTTAATTTACGGAGCAAGAGATTTGAGAAGGCCATAAAATAACGTAACTATCAATTTCAATCGTTACATTGATGTATAACCGTGCCAGGCTTGCATTTTTGTATTATTAATCATGAGAAATTTAATTTTAATCAAGTTCTTTAGGAAAAGACTATCACTTTCGACGTTCCATCCGGTTTAGCTGGTTGATAATTTGTAACTAATTGGGTCAGGCTTTTGTCTTTTTGTTATATCCCGTCCAGCTTGAGCTATTTAATATTAAAGAAAACAGCGGGTTTCCACTTTTTAAATGGGATATTGCAGAAAAGGTCACAAAGCCAGCAACCGCAAGAGTCATCTCGAACTCACACTCTTCATGATAGGATTAATCTGTTTTAGCTAGATATTATTTATAATTATAAGGAATAAAAATTTAAAATTAAGTTCAAATCAATCTTTATATTATAGGAATAGTAGGGACGTCCATAAAAAAGTAAATAACTTATTCGGTGAGCCTGTAATCCATGATTTTGGAAGGTTGTTCCCCAAGGCTGACCGCATAGACAACCGCCGGTTGAGTCATTGACAAACGTTGGCAAAGTCGGTTTCAATAAAATCTTCTCGGTCTGATCGGCTTTGAAAATGAACCTCCGTTCAATCCCACGAATAATGACATGATGTAATACTCCGGGGGAATCTAATCGAGCCAACCGTGGCATCCTTTGTAGATAGCATCTCGTTTTATCACTGCCAACTTATTTAATTTTTTATGGACGTCCCCCAAGACGCGCTTTTTCTAATAGACTTTGATTGATTTTAACCATTGCTAAGAATCCTAATACATTCTATTAATGTAAATAAGACATTCCGATTAAATATGGAAAATTATTATCTAGAGTAATGACGTGAATGGAAAATAGGAAATCTATTCAAGTTTGAACTTGATTACTTTCCCTTTTTGTTAAATTTAGGTTTACTCCTCGCAATGATTCTAGCCTCTTTTTCTCTGGCTTCAGCGATGCTGTTCATCTGCTCTATCTGAACTTTGGAACCAGGAACATGATCCTTCCCACCAGGCAAGTGATCTTTTAGTCTGTTTGGTACCCGACCCATTTGCGTACTTCCAGTATAGTTGTTATTTCCACCTTTGGACAGTATTTTATACACTACTGGTTTGTTATTGGGGAGTTGTTCTATATCCTGAGGTGTAAACTTGACGGTTTTCTTTCCCATAAATTCCTCCTTCCAATTAGTTTCTATAAAAAAATGTAATGGATATATCACTTCTAAGCAAGTTTTCTAAGTAATTTAAGAAAAGCTATTTTTCCTCAGACACTGTGTTTATTAGTTTTTGAACAAGCATGACTGTTTATATGAATCTCGGAATGGCACGCTCATTGCCACATATAGATATAGAAGAAAGTCATAATTCAATAAGAGGTAATAATCCTTATGTACACAGATCCAAAATGATTAGAGCAAAAGTAGGGACGTCCATAAATAAGTAAATAACTTATTCAGTCAGCCTGTAATACATCTTTTTTCAAAGTTGTTCACCACGGCCGACCACATAACCAATTGCCGGTTGCGTCATTGACGAACGTTGGCAAAATTGGTTTCAATAAAATTGTTTCGGTCCTGATCGTCTTTGAAAATGAACCGCCGTTCAATCCCACGAATAATGACATGATGTAATACTCAGGGGGAATCTAATCGAGCTAGCCGTGGCATACTTTGTAGATAGCATCTCCTGTAATCACTGTCAACTTATTTACTTTTTTATGGACGTCCCCCAAGACTCTAAAAAGGGTTGATTCCGCTGTTTGTGTTTTAATAGAAATTGAATTAAGTCAATATTCATGCCTGGCACCGAGTTTTTATACACCATTTTTATCTCATCCCTATGGCATTTTCCTCTGAACTTCCTAATTAAATCATCTAGTAGACTTATAAGAGTTGCGTTCTTTATTATTTTTTCCCTTTCATTCCAACCCAAAATCCTAGAAGACCAACTATTACGATTGCTAATGGATTCAAAACAACTTGTAAAAGGTTATAGTTTTGATAACGTTTTTCATCGATTTGCCCTAAAATCGATTCATATTGTTCTTTTAATGGAAGATGCGAGAAACTTGGATAATATAAATGATGCATTAACAAGAAGTAACCATCATGAGTACAACCATAAGTAGAACCATTATTTCGTACCTGTTTTTCAACAAGTGGAATTAGATGTTTGAGTGAATCAAGCTTACTTCGAAAATATATCAACTTCTCATTCTGCAGAGGGTCTTCGTTATTTCTCTCAGTTTGAGATATAAATTCTGATGTTCTCTTAATTGAATGCCTAACATTTTCTAAAAACCAAATGTAATCAAATGTGCGGATCTCACAAGCGACGGGGGGTTCTTCTGGTAACGTTAAATATTTTGTTCTAGTGATTGCTAGGCCAACAACAATTATTATTAATAAAAACGTAACGCCTATGCCTATCCATATCCTCATATGTCTGTCTCCTTTATTCAAAATTATGATAGATGCGATTAGTTTGATTTAATTTCAAAATAGTTTCTAATAACGAAAAATAAAATGTCATATCAATAACACTGTATTGGATTACACAAAAATGAGTGTGCATGCAGAGAGTCGAATGATTAAGTATTTATACAATTCACTTCAGAAACCTTAACTTTATTCTAAGTAAGAGCGAAACTGTTTTATACAGAATTATATTTTTTCCTATCATGAAAAGCTAGTAAAATTACTATAATTGACAAATTTCGTAATGGAAAACCTAGAAGAAATAATTAACTAAAAACTACACCGTCAACTCCAGTTGATACAGAATATGAATTTATACCCTCAAATGGATTGGAAAAGTAGGGACGTCCATAAATAAGTAAATAACTTATTCGGTGAGCCTGTAATCCATCTTTTTAGTAAGTTGTTCGCCACAAAAAAAGTAGGGACGTCCATAAATAAGTAAATAACTTATTCGGTGAGCCTGTAATCCATCATTTTGGAAGGTTGTTCCCCATGGCTGACCGCATAACCAGCCGCCGGTTGCGTCATTGACAAAAGTTTGCAAAGTCGGTTTCAATAAAATCTTCTCGGTCTGATCGGCTTTGAAAATGAACCTCCGTTCAATCCCACGAATAATGACATGATGTAATACTCCGGGGGAATCTAATCGAGCCAACCGTGGCATACTTTGTAGATAGCATCTCCTGTAATAACTGCCAACTTATTTACTTTTTTATGGACGTCCCCCAAAACTTCTATACCCCAGAGTTGGACATTCAGTTCCTCCTTAAGACACTCAATCTCATTCATCATGATGCTTAGTGCTTGGTTGATACATGCTTGTCCAATCACCGCCCTCCAAAAACCAGAGCCAAATCGAGCTTCCCTTTTTGGCGATTTTGTTGTATTTTTACACATAGGCGAAACCTCCTTTTAAAGTTAAATTTTTCCTAATTGTATTTTACAGGTTTCGCCTTCCCTTTAATACCAACTATTTTTGGGGCATTCTCCAGGCGATTATGTCCCGTTTTTAGTTGGTTAACGTAAGAGGAGGCAAAACACATTTAAGCCTTTACATGTTAAATAAATTACATTACTAATTAGGAATTGATATGAATGATATTTATAATTGTCATGTACATACCTTTACCATAGATCATGTCCCCAAAAATTTTATTGGCCACGGTGTAGACAGACTTCTTCGTATTAAAAGGATTCGAAGATCTGTTTTTTTTCTAATGAAACATCTAAATCCATTTGCTGATAATGATCTACTGGACAGATATGTAAGGTTCTTAGAAATAGCTAGCAAGCCATCCCAAGAGGTTATTTTTAAAAAAGTTCAAAGTTATTATGAGCCTTTGTTCGATGCTAAATATATTGTGTTACCTATGGATATGAAATATATGGATGCCGGAGATCCACAGGATGATATTGATAAACAACATTTAGAATTAGCAAAACTTAGTAAGGACCCGGAATATGAGGGAAAAATTATTCCATTTGTGGGCCTCGATCCACGCAGAGGATCTGATGAACTATTAACCATGACTAAGAATTTAGTAGAAAACGAGGGATTTCGAGGATTAAAAATATATCCACCGCTTGGTTATTTCCCCTTTGATAAAGCACTAAAACCTGTTTATAAATATGCTGAACAAAAAGGTATTCCCGTGATGACACACTGTTCCAGGGGTGGCGTTTATAAGAAAAAGGTAACAAGAGATATGTTGATAAATCACCCAATTACGGGAGAACCACTTCGGAAAAAGAAAGCTAAATATTTCACCGATTATTACACGGACCCAAATAATTATGTGCCTATCTTGGAAGGATTTCCAAACCTCAGAATTTGCTTAGGACATTTTGGTGGTGATCAGGAATGGGAAAAGTATTTCAGTCGACCAGTTGAAAGTGATCCAGAAAAAGAGGAAAAAAGCTGGTTTGAAATAATCAGGGATATGATAAAAAGTGGTAAATATCCTAATTTATATGCTGATATTTCTTATACAATAGTGAGTGCAAATGATGCGATAGAAATCTTAGATTTCTTGATGGATGATCAAGTTTTAGCAGAAAGGATATTGTACGGCACGGATTTCTATATGATAGAAAGAGAAAAGTTTAAGGAGAGAAGACTTCCTATAAGACTTCGATCCTATCTAGGCAAAGAAAAATTTGATTTACTAACAGTTGATAACCCAAAAAGATATTTAGGTATTAGCTAAATGTATCTATGTAGTCGCGAACTCAAAATTTACAATTAAAAATGAAGAAAGTCATTAAAGAACCAATTTGGGAGGAATCAATGATGAAATTAAGCTCTATAGTACTTTATATTTCGATTATGTTTCTATGTCTATTTCAGAAAGTGAAGCATGATAAGAAGCTAAGAAAATTAGTAGAAGGGATGATAAATGAAATTAATAGAAGAAGGACCTCCCGGGGGTGGAAGTTTTCTCCCTTTTCTTCTATGTTCTAATCAAATGTTATATTAGAAAACCACCGAGAAAAGGGGGACATAAAGGACTTAAGTAGAAAAGAAAGGTTAAATCATTAATTATTTGTCAATTGTGAAGGGGCTGTTGCCCAAATAACTTTTTCTAATAAAATGTTAATAATTACCTAAAAATTAGCCTTAAAATACAAGATTTCAATTCATTTTATAGCTCAACTTTCGGCATTTATTGTAGATTCTGATTTGGGCAACAGCCCCTGAAGATGCGACCCCTGTTAATATTGGTGCAGTCAGACCTTGTTCAACCCATCGAGGGCGGCAACCCTGTAGGCCTCGGCAAGGGTGGGGTAGTTAAATACCGTATCATGGAAATATTCTATTGTACCTCTCAAGCTCAGAACCGCCTGACCAATGTGGATGATTTCTGCAGCATTCTGTCCTATGACATGCACTCCTAATACCCGCAAGCTCTTAGGATCGAATAGAATTTTCAGATAGCCAATTTCATCACCGATAATTTGGCCCTTTGCTAATTCAGCATACTTTGCAATCCCGAACTCGTAAGGAATCTTCGCCTCGGTGAGCTGTCCCTCTGTTTTGCCTACCATCGATATTTCGGGAATGGTGTATATGCCAGTTGGAATGCTTTCTGGGAAACTCTTAATAGCTAAAGCAAACATGTGACCGCTCGCTAAGCAACCCTGTTCCATGGAAGTGGTAGCAAGAGCCGGAAAGCCAATAACATCTCCTGCCGCATATATATGTGGCACGTTTGTTTGAAAGTTTCCATTGACGGTAACCCTTCCACGTTTATCCATAGGTATTCCGACAACTTCCAGGTTCAAGAGGTCTGCATTCGATTGCCGACCCACGGCGTACAAAAGTGCGTCACCATGGACTTTCTTGCCACTTTCCAACAAAGCAACAACGCGTTCGCGCTCATCCTTCTTAACCGAAACCACCTTCTCACCCAGGCGGAAGGTTGCACCCAGATTTCGCATGTGATACTTTAGACGTTCGATAATCTCTTTGTCAACAAAATCGAGAATCGTTGGTCGCTGATCTATTATCGTTACTTTGATATCCAGTACAGCGAACATGGACGCATATTCAAGGCCAATGACTCCTGCGCCTACCACAATAAGTTCTCTTGGGATCTCTTTTAATAGACATATTTGATCGACGTCATAGACTCTCTGTCCATCAAACGGAATTTTAGGGTCGTGGGCTGGACGCGTCCCGCAAGCAATAAGGATTTTCTCCCCTTTCAAAATGATGGGCTCATCTAAGGTTTCAACCTCTAGTGTATGCGGATCGAGAAACCGGGCTGTTCCGTAAAATGTTTTGACTCCATTGCGCTTGAGTTGGTGCTTGATCACTTCCAATTCACGTTCTATTACCGTCCGCACACGGAAGTGTAGATCATCATAAGCAATATTTTCCTTGAGGGTGTAGTCCCTTCCGTAAAACGGTCGTTGGCGGAATCCGGATAAGTAAAGAATTGCCTCTCGAAGAGTTTTGCTCGGAATCGTTCCACCGTGTAGTGATACACCACCAATCATTTCTTTGCGATCCACCACAGCCACTTTCTTCCCTATTTTTGCTGCCGCAATCGCGCCTTTCTGACCTGCAGGTCCTGAGCCTATCACTAGTAATTCGCATTTGAATTCATCCATTTTATACTCCAATCCATTTTAATTAATTACTACAATTTGCCATTACTGTTCGGTTAAAATAGGAGCAATTGAAAATCAGGTGCTCTCGCTTTAGAGACATTGTAATGTGGACAACCAAGCAGGTCAATAAGACTAATCCTCTCAAGCACTGTCTCTTTTAGCATGATTGCAAATTCACTCAATGTGTAGGAGTATTTTGTCTGGTATTTAATATATAAGAAAGCAACAGATAATAACACATAGCAACCCATATCTGAGTCAAAACAGCATTCTTAGAAATAATAGGTTTATAAAAGGTTTATGCATAAAATGGGATAATAATTATGAGAAATGGGATATTTTGTTGTTCAAAATTAATATTACAAATTATATTATTTTTTATAATTATTACTCTTCATAAATCTTCTATATCTGCTACTGAGAATAATTGGGTAGGTAAAGAACTTACTGTAAAGAGTAAAATTGCTATTGCTCGTTTTTCAACAGGATGGATTGATAAACTCATTACATGTAGCAAACTTGGTGATTGGTTAAAAGAGTGTAAGGATATTAAAAAATAAAAAAAAATAAATAGGGACAGATGTATATGCGCAGTAATTAGGTCACGCTTTTGGTAAAATGAATTAACCAAAGGAG
>JALLOG010000095.1 GCA_027717645.1 Desulfobacterota bacterium AH_259_B03_O07 | reverse complement strand
GATCATTTTTCACATCAAACTCCACGAGATCCCCTTCTTTTAAATCCTTGATATCGAATTCCTGAGCATTGTTGTGTTTGTGGTGACATTATCGCCGGTAATGTAACATTATGCATTCTAATGTAACATTCCTGAGGAGATTCTCAGGCATGCGATTTGCAAAAAGAATTAAGAGAAGAAAAAGAGACAAATTGGAGTTGATATTATTCTGGATCATGAATTTTCCTCTCATGCACAGGCACAAAAGGCAGTAACCCAGGCGTTATATCTCTATAATCACGAAAGGCCCCACCTAAGCTGTGGATATCTAACCCCGGAAAAAGCGCATGAGCAAGGCCAGGGATTGGAAAATAAATGGAAACCAAAAAAGTTATCCACATATCTAGAAAAAGAAGACAAGAATCAAGAAAAGAAAAATACAACTAATAATTATAATCACTGACTATGAAGCGTCAAGAAACTGCAGCGTGTAATGTTTCTTCCTGTTATCCACACTTGTGATATACTCAATAAAATTGTGGATTGCTTTCAGTAATCAACAGATAAAGCCAATAATCTCATTCAAGACCTGTGACGAGCCTGCTGTACTAAACACCATTATTTTTTTAACGAGTTGTATTTATCAGCGTACTGCAGAACCGTCCACACAAAAGAGGAATGGCTCCATGTAAGCGGTGAAACAGAAAGAGGAGAACTGGTTACAGGGTGTACCTGCTCTGCAAGCACACCGGAAGGAAGAGCATTCTTCCCACACCATTCAAGGTAAGGAATGGCCTCGCGAAGTTCCTGAAGACTTTCGGCACGGGCTATAAAATACTCTCCTAACCAAAGCGTTGAAATAAACCAGGGATTGCCGGGAATATCTGCCGGGCTGTCGCTCTGCCGATGATAAACATCATTCTGGTATCGGGCACAGCCTTCAACAGGGGTTTTGAGCCATAGTTGCTTACGTATTGCATCCATTGTTTCGACCATTCGCGGATCTCGGGGAGATAATGTCCCCAGAATAGTGAGTCCAGACAGACTGACATCGATCACTTCATCGAGTTCATATACTTTGTCTTTTCTGTAACCGGAGCGGGCATACCTCTTTAGACCCGTGTGGTACAGATGCCTTTCAAGCCCCTCCTTCATTTGTTCGGCCACTTTGTTATATTTCCCTGCCAATGAGGCATCCTGAAAGAGTCTTGCAAAATTCGCTGCCGCCCTGAGACCGGCAATCACTGCTGCTACAGTAAAAGAGTGCACCCCGAAACGCTCTTCCCAGAGATCATAGCAGGGGATGGGCAGTTTAGTCTCAGGATCGCGGTTAGTTACCATAAAGTCAGCAGACTTTTTAATAAGCTTATCATAGACAGTTCTGATGAATTCTATGTCTTTAGAACTCTCAAAGTGTATCCAGAGTGCCCAGAGAATCAAAGCAGTCGAGTCCTCCTGTATTGGGAGCACTGCCTTTCCATCCACTAACCAGGGGTGCCAGTTGCTGGCCAGTGATCCATCAGGATTATAATGCTGGTAAAGATATCCATCCTCTGATAGAACACGGGCGCAAAAGTCAAAAAATTTCATACACACATGCCCGTAACCGGCCTTTGCCAATGCAGCGGCTACGAACGCCCCATCGCGTCCCCACATGTAAGAATACGTATCTTTTCCAAAACGGACTATATCCGAATCATTTGCTGCAATGATTGCTCCCCTGTTATCGATCTGAGTTCTTAAAATCAGGAGGCTGCGTTCGAAAATGTCAGTGACAGATTTTGACAAGTCTCCAAAGGACCTGGATTCTTTATTGACCCACGCTCCCCAGTAATTCAATGTGTGTTTAATCAGCTCATCCGGCGTCTTCTCTATAACATCCCGGTTAAGCTGAGCCACCTCATTGTAATGCGTGCCTGCTGTAATCCAGTAAAAAGCTTCTGCTTTCCCGCCGGAGGGCAATTGCAGCCATATTCCTATTGCAGAGTCGACAGAGCCCCATGAAATCTGGTTTCCGCCAAGTTCGCCGTCCTCAGCGTCTTTCCAGGTTCCGTTCCTTTCCGGAACCTCCTTGTCGCCACAGGCATAGTGATTTACACCACACTTTTCAGACTCGCAACAATTAATGAGAAAGTAACGATTGGCCTTGTAGTGGATGATGGAGCGGGTCCGTGGATCAAAATAAGCCGTCTCTCCGATATCATTGCCATAAAGATGAAAGTCGTGACTGAAAAAGAGCCTTACCTGACGCTCATTCCCTTGCAGATTTGTTACCTCGACCTTTTTAATATATACGTTTAAGTCCACATCAACCACGTCATGGCAGCGCAGTTCCAGACCCAGGAACTCGTTTTTCAGAAAAACATCAGTAACGAGGCTGTTATCTTGATACCTCAGAGCCTTTTCCCATTCCGGACCCATCCAGGAGAATCGTCCATCCACCCACACACCGAACCGAAAAGGGTCTCCTTTTGAATGGTTCTCCTGTCCTATAAAGGGGAAATACACATCCCTGATCTGATAATCTGAGTCAAAATTAAAAAGAAGATTGCCGTTGCTTACCGGAATGTCTTTGGGCATGTGTTTATTATGTGGTTATCGTACCATGGTGGAGAGGTTTAGAAAGATAGCTGTCTGACAAACTGCTGCAGCTTTCTGATATTTTATGGCTGTCGATTATTTGATGATATAATTTTGAATATTTTAAGGCCATACTTGTTATGGAAAAATGAATCTGCACATGTCTCCGGCATTCACGAGGATCAATACTATCGATGCGGCTAACTGCTTCAATCATAGTATTCATAGAATCTACCATGAACCCTGTTTTTCCGTCCACCATTATTTCTGGAACAGCGCCTTTATTGAATGCTATGACCGGCGTACCGCATGCCATCGATTCGATCAGGATAAGCCCGAATGGTTCTTCCCATTGTATAGGGAATAAGGTAGCCCGCGCATGCCGGTACCATTGTTTTTTATGCTCGCTGCTGATTTCTCCGATGTAGATAATCTGTTTGTCGCAGTCCAATAACGGCTTTATTACCCTGTCATAATAGTCATTATCAACGAGTTTTTTGCCAACATCAACGAATAAATCGATAGAGTTTTTCAAGCCCGCAAAAAACTCCCTGTCTGCGGGTTTGTTCTGGACACAACCGGCAATGATAAGTTTAGAACCTGTTTTTTTCGCAATTTCTATGGCCTTGTCCTGTCCCTTGTCACGGGTTACCCTGCCGATCGTGAATAAATAACTTCCTTTGTCCAACTCCTCTTTTACAGGGTATTCTTCAACGTCAATTCCGTGGTAGACAACATTCTCTGCGTTTACCAAGTCACTATACTGCCTTTTTTGAAATTCGCTTATCGAAGCGCAATACCCCAGGGGAGATGACAGAGGATTACACCAGCGCTGGTAATCTCCTTCCAACAAGCTGTCTTTTGAGGACACGTGAAGGGTCATCACAATTGGTACATGCATGCTGAATACACTGTCATAAATGAACTCAACCGCTTTTCCATCATGCGTGTGTATGACGTCAATGTCGCCCATCTTTGCCCTGTCCAATACCCTTGAAAGGTGCATATTCATGGTTTTACGCCGTTCCGGAGTGTCATCGATCCAATAGTCACCGATGCTTTGATCAACAGTCACGTAATGTTCCCCGACGACTCTGGAATCGCCTGAACAGGCAACGATCGACCTGTGACCTAAAGAATGGAGTCCTTTATCTATATTATAGATGACTGTTTCTATGGGACCATACCCAAGGTCTGGCCTGATCGGCTGATTAAGGGTTGCCACATGCAGCACAGTCAGTTTTTCATGTTTTGTTTTTATTATCATGGTAAATTTCTCCAGATCTGACCAGGAATTAATGATCAAATTATCTCTAAAGACGTCTCCTAATAAAAAGCCTCGCAGCTTTAAAGGCTGAGAGGCTTCCCCAACTTTAAAAGTTGTTGCTATTATTTTAACTTTTATTAGCATAGAGTAAAAGTTACAAGGTGAATTAAGTTTGTTACCGAAAGCCCCTTTTCCTGAACTGAAGTTCCCAGTAGCGATCTAAAGGGTATTATCAAGTAAAATCATTCCTTTTCAAAATTATATAGTATGACTTTATAATCCTGGATAACGCAGGCCTTACTGTCTGGCACGGCCACCTCAGTGTTATTCCAGGCGAGGCTCCACGCCTTCATACCACCTGCCAGGGGAAGGGCCTGTATGCCCCGCTTCTGGAGCTGCAGGGCGGCGATCAGGCTGGTTTTGCCGGGGCGCCGCAGACGGTTAACCACTGGCGCGTCGTCGGGCAGTTCCACGCCAGCCAGCGCCTCAGGATCGTTGGCCTTCAGGGCTTTGTAGGCATCGATATGGATGCTACCGGGAATCGCCCATTCAGAGCACGTTCAGACACCGGACGCACATCGAGTACGGTTACCGGCTGTCCTTTCTCTAGCCATTCTCTTAAGGTCTCGACCTCTACCGTTTTCATAATCCCATTTTATGCGTAAACCTTTTCTTTCCGCATTTTCCCGTAAAGATAAGCTCATGTCAACAAAACTTTCCTCTCTGACTACATATTTCTTCGCAAACAAACCTTTTTTCCTTCAACCATAGCCTTAAATTTAACTCGTTCCCACTCCTTTCTTGTTACTCGAGCAAACCTCGCCTTCTAAGTAATTTTCTTACTCTTTCATCGTGGTTTATCCATTCATTCCCTATCTTTCTGCTATGTAATCCAGACAATAGCCCCAAGCCTTCTCTCTGCCCCTTTATATTCCTCTTTGTAAGCCCAGTCTTCCAAAAGCTTCAATATAAATCTCCTGCCACTCTTAATGAGTTTCCCAGCTATAAAGAACAATCTCTGCCTAATACATTTGCCTATTAGCTTCTTGTCTTTTTGTCCTAGCACAAGTTTTTTAAATAGGTTCATGAGATTGTATGCAAGCATTACGAAATGATATTCTTTTAAACCCGTGTGCTGCAAGGGGCTGTCCCTGAATCATTAATCATCTCTATTTATAGAAGCGAGTGCATTAGGTGGAATATATTGTTATTAGTGGCTCGGAGAGTTAAACAATAAAAGTAAATGGAGAATCCGGTTACTTCATGTCATTTCGTCGTGAATACCAATTACTGTTTTACGTCCCATGGAAGGAAACAATTACATTAGTTCCTGTATTGTAACATCCAAATTACATTGTCTGAAATCGCTGTTATTAACTCTTAAAGATAAAAAGGAAAGCCGAGTTATTGCATCCTTAAAACTCCAACGCCTCATAAAAATCCTTGTGTCTTGACTTATAACCTGGAGATAAACCATGGCGCTTTATTGCCAAGAATCTAATATTTTCTAGAGAAGTTTAAGACATATAAAGATCAGTTACGCAAAAATAATCAGACGCTGAGCTTTCATGTAACTTTCCTTTGACTTTTCTGTTCTCTAGGTTATTTCTGGAACATTATTGTTGCTATCTAACAACGGAGTTCACCTGCCGCTATGGAACGCAGCAGAATAGCGATCAGGTGCAGCGCCTCATTATATAGCTTATTTCAATCCTTTTTCGTTGAAGAAAAGCCCATATTTCTTGTCACTTCCCTGCATGTGATTTGTTAACCAATTTTTCAGGAAGTTCATTAACTCAATAGTCAGTAGGACCTTACCTTCATCAAACTCTTTTTTGAATTCAAGAACCTGTTCCAGAAGCTCTCTATGTTCCTTTTTATGAGGATCAGAATCCGGGTACCCAAATTTGTCGAAATATTTTTCCTCAGTAGAAAAATGGTAACTTGTATAATCAATTAGCCTGGTAAGAACATTGCCCAAAACTTCTTTTTCTTTGCCTTCTCGCATTGCATCATGAAGGTCATTGATGATTTGCACGAGTTTTTGATGTTGTTTGTCAATTTCTTCAACATTTACGCTCATGCTATCATTCCAGGTTATAAGTGCCATTATATTAACCTCCTTTTTAAAGTTTTTACCCCTAATCTTCATGCAAATCCTATGCCACCTGCAGCTTGAATAATAATTAACTATGGGTAGAACAAATTAGGGATTGTACCGGAATTAAAACATATGTTAGATGTCTGAAAATAAAACAGTGCTTTTACTCTAAATAACCCAAAAGTACTTATTACAAATTGAAATAAGAAGTTGTTATGTCTGCTCGCTTGATATCTTTACTATATTGTTAATGAAGCATTTAGTTAGGTTCTTAAAGATTGTCCGATATTATTACAATCTGACACCTTTTTTAATTCTGGACTATATAACAACAGGAAAATACTAAACTTAGTTATGGTATGAATATTGCAAAATATTTGAAGTAATGAAGAGGTATCCTAAAAGAATTAGGTAATATGGGTAACGTATGACGTAATTTCTTAAAACCATGGAGTCTTTCCTTGGTTGTTCTTTGCATTTTTTAAAGAAATTGAAAGTGAATTAAAGAAAACTGCTAGGGGGAAAAATGAGCGGAGAAATAATACAGTTTGTAAGGAAAAAACTTCTTGATAACAAAGAGTCCATCACTTTTTATGAGGCTCACAGACTGGCTCTTCTTGGTGAGGAGTACTTACTTGACCTAGTCAGTCTTTCCTATAAGGTTACGAGGGAATATAAGGGCAAGGGTATACAATTGTGTGGCATTATAAGTGCGAAAACCGGAAATTGTCCTGAGGACTGTGCTTTTTGTGCCCAATCCATTCACAGTAAGGCACCAATCCCTATTTCTCCAATTATTGATCCCCCCCTTATACTCAAGTCAGCAAAAGAAGCAGAAAAATCTGGAGCCTCTGAGTTTTGTATTGTAACAAGTGGTAATGGACCGGATAAGAAAACCTTTAGAAAGGTCCTCGATGCTGTTGATCTAATCCACAGCTATACCAATCTTAGTGTCGGATGTTCTCTTGGAATATTAACAGAAGAACAAGCAAAACTTCTCTCCAAGGCAGGAGTAAAGCGCTATAATCATAATCTTGAAACCTCTCGAAGCTTCTTTCCCCGTATTTGTACGACTCACACCTATGAAGAACGTGTTGAGACTGCATATTTGGTTAAGGAAAATGAAATGGAGCTATGTTCCGGGGCGATCTTGGGCATGGGAGAATCACTTAAACAAAGAGTTGAGCTTGCCTTTGAACTTCGAGAACTCGATCCAACTTTAGTGCCTATCAACTTTCTTAATCCACGTCCTGGCACTGCTTTAGCTAGGAAGTCTCCACTCACACCGATCGAAGCGATAAAAAGTATAGCACTATTTAGGCTTATCCTTCCACGAAGCATTCTGATATGTGCAGGAGGAAGAGAAGTTGTCCTTAGAGACCTTCAACCTTTGGCATTGCTTGCCGGTGCCAATGGTTTGATAACAGGGAATTATCTTACGACCCCAGGGCGCTTACCAAAAGAGGATTTACAGATGATTACAGATCTAAACATGTCCGTGGTAAAACACATTAGCTCTAGCTAAGGAAACATGACAAAATGGATAGAGAACCACTTACCCTTATCTGAGCTTTCTATCTTGATAGAGGCTATAGAAAACTATTAGAGATAAACACTCAGATACTGATTTAGAACTTGCAGAGTTTTGTGACCAAATATCAAGGAAACCCATAGCCTATTTCCCAAGTCTAGGAGACGTAAAAATAGCAACAAGCAGGAAGAAAAAAGAGGGCTGTGGATAAGATGCTCAAAAGCCACAGACAATCTATACATCCACTCCTTACTCGTTCTTTGTGAGGAGTGTGTAAAGATCGTTTGATCTTAAGATTTCTTTATACATATATTTCTACCTTGTATCCAAAAACTTTCTCGTTGTCAATAAACTTACTTTTAATACCATTTCCATTTTGAAATATTACATTGATAGCATTCATAACATAAGCCCACCAGCAAGACTGGTGGGCTATCCATGTATCATGTACATATCGTCGGGTAGCCAACGAGTATTGCTCGTTAGCTTAAACATGTGAACACCTTAGTGCCATATTTCAATAGGAAATTGGACTCAGAAACCCTTGAAAGATACTTTAACCCTGTATCCGGAAGAATCGTCACAATATGTTCTTTCTTATTAGTATATTGAGCATACTTAAGAGCTGCAGCTACAACCGCACCACTTGAGCCTCCAACTAGAATTCCTTCTTCTTTGACGAGCCTATCAACCATCTGAAAAGACTCCTCGTCCTCAACTTGAATTACATCATCAATATAGCTAAAGTTGACGACACCTGGTATAAAGTTCCTCCCAATTCCTTCAATATCAAAAATAGGAGCCTTCTTTAATATTCCTTCTTTAAGATAAGCTGCAAAGACTGAACCTTTTGGTTCAACCCCAATGACCTTAACATTCGCTTTCTTCTCTTTAAGATACCTTCCTACACCCGTTATAGTTCCACCCGTTCCCATTCCGCAGACTACCACATCAACTCTTCCCTCTGTGTCACGCCAGACCTCAGGGCCCGTTGTTTCATAATGAGCCTCTGGGTTCAAGGGGTTAAAATATTGGTTAACATAAAATCCCCCTCTTTCCCTTGCTATTCTTTGGGCCACCTTATAACAACTCCTTTCGTCTTGGGGAGGAAGACCTTTGGGGGTAATAATTACCTCTGCCCTAAAGATTCTAAGGGCTTTTATTTTCTCCTTACTTATTGTTTCAGGGAGTGTATATATACACCTATAACCCTTTACAGCGGCAATCAGCGCAAAAGCGGCTCCCAAGTTACCTGAGGTGGCTTCAACAATCATATCTCCAGGTTTGAGAACACCTTGACTCTCGGCATCCTCGATGATATAAAGTGCAACCCTGTCCTTAAGGCTTCCACCAGGATTATAGTACTCTAATTTCGCATATATATCGTACTTAACCCCTTTTGTTAAATTACTTAGCTTTACAAGGGGTGTATTTCCAATAAGTTCTAAAACGCTCCTTGATATCCTCATTGGTTTTGCTTTTTTATACTAATTGGCTTCGTTAGATCCTCTCTAGCTACCAAAGCCCTTTCAAAATCAGTTAGAGCTGAACAACCTCCACAGCTTACGCATCCGGCTTTGCTGCTTTTTGCAGTACCCTCATAGCGAGCAAGCACCTTAGCAACTTCACTGTATATAAATTTCATAAGTTCGGGCTTTGGAGGTGTTACGTGCTCCATGGGTGTCCCTAAAATCGGTCGGAAAGGAACAATAAAGGGATACACTCCTATATCGGCACAAAGACTGGCACCATCAGTTACAGTATGTATCTTCTCCCCTAGCCCAATCAAGATATAGGTGCTTATCTGCCACCTTCCAAAAATCTCTATAGCCTTCTTCCAAGTTTCTATGTATTTATCAAAGCCAATTCTCGCTTTGCCGGGTGTCACTTTCTCAAACACCTCAGGGTCGAAGGTTTCGATATGAACCCCCAATGCATCTACTCCCGCTTCTTTTAATCTTCTAAGCCAACCTAGATCCTCGGGTGGGATAATCTGGAGTTGAATTGGCAAGCCAACCTTGCCCTTTACCTCCCGACATATTTCGGCGTATTTCCTGAGGGCTTTTTCCTCGTCCCTTGCTACCCCTGTGGTGAAAACAATATTTGTGATTCCATCTATCTCTTTAGCACATGATATGGTTTCTACTAAGCTCCTTGCGTCCTTAAATACGACTGTACTTCTATCCTTTAGGGTAAGCTCAATCCCGCAGAATTTGCACATTCGATCATCTTCCCAAAATACACAGGTTTGAAGGAGCGTTGTAGCAAAGGTTGTGGGGCAATGTAGAAGGCCGATCTTGCGCATCAGCACCCCCTTTGAGGTTGTGTGATTATAAAAATTAGCCGTCCCCATAAGCTCCACTTTATTTATCGCCACGTCATCTTTAAATACCCAGTACTCACCGCTTATATGATCTAAATAATAGGGAGAGGACTTAACAAAGTTTCCCACCACCGGGACATCCGCCTCACAATCAGGAAGCAACTTGAGATGAATTCCGCCTGTCGGTCCTGCTCCACCCCGCCTTATACCTTGAGTGTTAGGAAGTCTGAGTCCATAGCTTTGCAGTTCAACCTTTAAGTCCCTTGGGTCTATTTTCCCCATTTATTTTCTCCTTTCTTTTCAAGATATATCTCCCTTTTTCTACTAAATACCCCTTTTTGAAGTTCTTACCACCTCAAAAAAGAGTTTTAGTCCTAGAGAAAAGCTAGTGTTAGAGAAGAACGATTGTGGGCTAAATCAGTCTGTGTTTAATAGCATAGATTACTGCTTCTAGTCTCGTATGAACTCCGAGCTTGCTTAGGATATGCTGTATATGATTTCGGGCAGTATCCCGTCTAATATGAAGCTCCGTAGCGACTTCCTTAGTACTTGCCCCTCGAGCCATAAGCCTTACTACATCTTTTCCCCGTGGTTTTGAACCATCTATCCTCCATAAGTACAATACAGCTATACTTTCGAGTAGTTTGAGTGTGAAATTATCCTTTTCGACAAAGGTTCTTAAGAGCTTTTTTAGTTATCTTACGAATATAAAAACCAAACCCTAATAAGAAATCCTCAAGCGCTTCTTTCTCAGCCTTGCTTAAAATACTCTTAAAACGCCACGTCTCATATATAGACCTTTCCTCGGCAAAAAGAGCTTTGAGTGTATTTTTCACTCTCTCCGCCTGCATTTCCCCTTCGATTTTATGACCCTTTTTTTTAAAGGTCTTTACTAAGCTTAGTTCCTTTTCAAATAGAAAGAGCACCGTTCTAAAAATAAATTCCAGTTCTTCTTCCTTTTCCTTAAGGGGATAATCTGGGTTCTCATCCGCTTGTTTATAATAAACGTCAACAAGCTCAATGAGGTTGTGGTATAAGTTGAAGAGCCCATACAATAGAATCTCAAGGGTTCTTATCCACCCGGTAACATCACGCTCATCCCTCCAAAAAGCTTCTTCCTTACCTTCGGTGGAAAACAAATTAATGATATCCTGTAGAATGCTCTTATGACTTTCTATGTATTCTACTGGCGGAGTAATCGAATGATAGTCTTTTCCCGTAATATAGTTTCTACAAGCAAGAAAGGTGCCAAGAAAAATTTTTTATTTGTTTTTTCTACAGGCCGAGCAGTAACCATACAGTTCAAGTTTGTAATTTGTGACATCAAAATCATTCAGTTTTGCAATTTCTTGTGAATAGTATTCAATTTGCTGAGTCTCAAACTCAGTGATTTCCCCACATCCAATGCAGATAAGGTGATCATGATGTTCTCCTTCAAACTTAACCGGTTCGTATCTGGTCCTGCCTTCTCCGAAATTCCTTTCAAAAGCTAGACCGCAGTCTTTAAAAAGCTTTAATGTCCGGTAAATAGTAGCATAACCGATTTCAGGACAGTACTTCCTGACGCTTTCGTAAAGGTCTTTTACCGTCACATGATGACCAGGGTAACTAAAGAATTCATCAAAAATAATATTCCTCTGCTTTGTAGATTTAAGATGTTCTTTGGCTAAGTATTTTTGTAGCGTCTTTTTTCTTTCAGCTTTGAGTTTCATATGAGTGAATGTTACTTTGTTTTTATTCTCTAAGGATTAGTTAGTTAGAAATTTTTTTACTTTCTTCAAGTTTTCAATACAATATGCAATATGCAAAATTTATGCCATGAGGAACTTCAATAGTTTCCTTAGGTTGCAACCAAATCCAGTGTAAAAAGTGTCAGATTGTAGAAATATCTTGTCATAATCTGTTCCTAATATTTTAACCCAGATAATTTTTATTGTGTCTGAAAAAAAATCGAAAAGGGGATACAGCGGTTCTGAGTCCTTTACCAACACTGTAACTTACAAGTTTATATATATCATGGCGCTTTACAGGATATCACATGCCTGAGTAACCTCCCAAATCACTATGAATGGGGAACTTGAAAAATCTATCTGCTGCTCTTTCTTAGCCATGGCTTTTTAGAAACTTTTTTACAATACTGATCAAACTCGAAAATATGAAAAAGCAATCTCCATGCCATAAGGAGTATTTTCAAAATTCAATAAGGAAAATTTGACATTTAAGTAAAAAATACCAGATAGGTATCCTGTTCACGCCGTTCCATCAGAGGAAAAAGTTTTAATTATTCAATAAAAATTGTACGATTTTCAGACGTCTGACAGTTTTTTAATAGGAAAAAATTTAATAATTACAGACGATTTTATTTTGGTATAGTAGTTGCAGAATAAATTTTACATATGAAAATAATTTTGAGAATTTGTTGGACTTGAAAGGAGACTACAATGAAAACAGGACTTAACTTTAGTTTGGTATCTCTAGCGATTTCAATTTCCTTCGTCTTAGCCCTTCCATATTCGATGTTGGCTCATGAAGACAAATCCAATGATAAAGAAGAACTTCACGAAAAGGGAGATGAAATTCTCGCTATTTACGTCAGAGATTATAATTCAAAAGATTGGATCAACGGAC
>JALLOG010000094.1 GCA_027717645.1 Desulfobacterota bacterium AH_259_B03_O07 | reverse complement strand
TCAGCCCTTGATTTTTGTTTCTTTGTATCAAGACAAAGAAAATAAAATATTAAACCATGGATCCCCGATTGAAACATTCGAGGATGAGGGATGACTAAATTTCGAGAAAATTTATTATTTTTTGGATTGTGTCCTCGATTTACGTGACATTTACAGCAATGACGTTATTTTATGGGCAGCTCACGAGTCCCCACGACCAAAGCTCTGGACGAAGGGTGTTTTGATAACTAACAATATGCCGTAGCATTCATGATAATGAGATTACATACCGGCAAGACTGGTGTGCTAACCTATTTTGTAGCGGAAGACTTTAGTATTTTAGAATATTTTTTTAAAGGTATGGAGACAAAAATGTCCCCACTACAGTAAATCATTAAGGTAAATTATTGGACAAATTTGATTTTGACACATATGTATGGAAAAATTTATAAAACACGTGTAAAATTCCTATCTTAATATATCCTTTTTCGTATCCATGGAAATTTTAAAATTCCTAAAATAAGTTGGAAAATAGAAGATGATAGATTGGTTTCATTTTGTGATGCAAGCTACTGAACTTACAGAAGTAAATCAGTTCGATGTATTTGGTCTTATTTCAACTGCTGGTCCGGTTGTTAAATTAACCCTTTTAATTCTTCTTATAATGTCCGTGGTTTCATGGGCTATTATAATTTCAAAACATTTCATGTTAAGAAAGGCTATGAAAAGATCTGAGAAATTCTTGAATCTTTATCGTTCGAGCGGCAACTTCGGAAGTCTATATTCATCCACCAAGCATTTAAGGGGTCCAATAGCTGAACTTTTTAGGACCGGCTATTCGGAGCTGCTCAGAATCAGAAAATCTGGTACTGGTGGTGTTGCTCATAATCCGGAGACTAAAACAAATCCTGAGCCAGTAATAGCAGGAGATCTCGGAGTAGTAGAACTCGTTGAGAGAGCTTTAAAGAGAGAGATGTCTTCAGAAGTATCAGGGCTTGAGAGTTCTCTTACCTTTCTTGCTACCACTGGAACCACAGCTCCTTTTATCGGGCTCTTCGGTACCGTTTGGGGAATAATGACTGCTTTTATAGGACTTGCGAGCCGACCCGATGTGCCAACCCTTCATGCTGTTGCCCCTGGGATTGCAGAGGCTCTTATTGCCACCGCAATTGGTCTTGCTGCGGCTATTCCAGCAGTTGTCGCCTATAACTATTTTATAAGCAGGGTAAAAAGAATAGATGTAGAGATGGAGAATTTTTCATCCGAGTTTTTAAACATAGTGGATAGATACTTAAAGAAGATTTAATTTAAATCTATAATGGCAATAAATAACAAAACAAATGGGCGTACAGTCCTTTCAGAAATAAACGTTACACCGTTTGTAGACGTTATGCTTGTGCTTCTTATAATCTTCATGGTTACGGCGCCTATTTTGTACCAGGGTGTTGATATCAATCTACCTAAAGTCGATTCAAGGCCCCTGCCCGCTGCTGAGAGGGAAAAAAAGATAGTGATAACATTAAATGAAAAAGGTGAAATATTTATTGAAAGGAAAAAATACTCTCTTACTGAGCTTAAGCTCGAGATTCGATCACTCATTAGGAAGAAGGGAAAGGATATAATAGAGGAGGATGTATTTCTCAGAGCTGATTCGAAAGTGCCTTATGGCACTGTAATGGAAATAATGGCTGAAATAAAGAAGGCCGGTGTAAATAAACTAGGACTTGTTACCGAACCACCCTTAACTAATAACTTTCAAACCAAGAAAGAATAAATATGAGTTTGTCTAGTGGCAACCCCAGAGGGAAAAGCATTTGGTTTTGGGGAATCGTACTTTCACTTTCCCTTCATGGATTTATATTTTTGTTAGTTCTTTATTGGGGATTTGGAAACTCCCATTATTCAGCACAACCGGATTTTATTGAAGGAAGACTCGTATCACTTTCTCATTTATCTGAGACAGGAGTCATAAAACCACCTCCTCGAATTGATAAGAAAATTCAACAAGTCCAACAGAAAGAAGAAACAGTAAAAGAGGAAAAACCAAAAGAAGAACCTCAAAAGATAGAGAAAGAAAACGAGCCACCTCCTGAACCCGAAAAGAAAGAGCCTAAAAAGGAAGAACCAAAACGAGAAATCGAAGAAGAAAAGAAGGTGGAGATTAAGAAGAAAGATATGATAGCATTGGAAACGGAGAAAAAGGAAAAAAGGGTTGAGAAAAAGCCAAAACCGACAAAAAAACCAGAGCCAAAAAAAGTAAAGAAGAAGAAAAAAAAATCCAGGCCTGATTTCGAAAAGGTAAAGAGCAATGTATTGGCTGATCTTCAAAAAAATATTAAGGAAGATAGAAGACGAAATGTTATAGACGAACTTAAGAAGGAGCAAACTCCTACAGGTGAGAATGTGGTAGCCAGGGCTGACACTTCTCAGATAAAAGCCAAAAATTTTTCAGAACGACCCAGTGGACAGTCGGGAAGGGGGGGAACAAGTAGTGTGGTCACGAATTTGTTTTTGGAGAGGATACGAAACGAAATCAAGCGGAATTATAGAATTCCTCCGAATATTCCTACTGATGGTAGACTTGAGGCTTTCATCTTCTTTAAGATTAACGAGAGTGGCAGGGTATATGAAGTGCGAGTCGATGAATCTTCAGGCAATCGTGCTTTTGATGATTTTTGCGTTAGGGCAATTAATAAATCCGCCCCTCTTACTCCTCCTCCACCCGAGCTTATTGAGCAGGCAAAAACTGTAGGTTTTTTGATTCCATTTACTAACGATCCATCGTAGGAGTAAAGAATTATTATCATATATACCAAAATTTCGTTGTAAAACCTAACGGGGGTTTAACTTCAATTAATCTTATTCTAGTTAGACATGGCTTGACAAGATGGAATCTCGAAGGACTATGCCAGGGTTTTTCGGATGTAGAGTTGAACCAAATCGGAAAAAAACAAATTGTTGAATTGGGGGAGTCGCTTGTAAATGAGAAAATATCGGCTGTGTACTCAAGTGATCTACAGAGGGCTACAGATACAGCGAAGGAAATAGCTAAATATCATAATCTGACTGTAAAAGTTGATCCTGATTTTAGAGAGATGAATCAAGGCGATTTTGAGGGTCTTACATTTGAAGAAATAAGGGAGTCATATTCAGAGCTACTTAGTGAATGGAGAGAAAATCCTGAAACAGTAAGAATCCCAGGAGGAGAAACTCTTAAAGAGGTTCAGGAAAGGGCATGGAGAGGTATACAAAAAATAGTCAGTCGCCATGAAGGGGAGACCGTTGTTACTGTGAGTCATAATTTCACGATCGTTACACTACTCTGTAAATTTAAAGGGACCGGGCTCAGGGACTTTCGTAATTTTAAAATTAAAGCTGCTTCAAAAAACGTAATACACTTTAGAAACGGGAGTTTTAAAATAACAATACTAAATGATATTACTCATTTAAGCCCTGATCTTCATAACTAGTTAGCGGCATTAACTTCATACCTTTATAAATTTGTATACATCTCTTTTAAGTATTGTAACTAAAATAATATTATGTAATTTTTAAAAACCTTATGAAAGAAGATATACAAGAAGTAGTTTACAAGTCTCTGCAAGCTATTGATCCTAAAATTGACCCAAAGGATTATCCTATAGAAGTGGATGTTCCTAAAAGGAAGGAATTCGGAGATTTCGCAACAAATATTGCATTTCTTCTGGCAAGGGATCTCGGGAGAAATCCAAGAGATATTGCAGATATGATTATTCAAAATATTCCCAGGGAGGAGAAAAAACTATTTAAAAAGGTAGAAATCGCCGGAGCGGGATTTATAAATTTTTATATCAAAGAACATGCAATTATAAATAAGCTTATTGATATTGAAAAGCATGGAGAAAGCTATGGAAATTGTGATATCGGCGATGGAGAAAAAGTTCTGTTGGAGTTTGTGAGTGCGAATCCTACAGGTTACCTTCACATGGGACATGCCAGAAATGCATGCGTAGGAGATTCAGTATGCAAGATTCTTAGTGCAGTTGGATATGATGTGACGCGGGAATTCTATATTAACGACGCTGGGCGGCAGATGGATCTTCTTGGTCTTTCCGTTTATAGAAGATATGAACAGTTCTTTGGTATTGATAATGATATAGGCGAAGACGGATACCATGGTGAATACATAAAAGAAATCGCCTCTAGAATTAGAGAGGAAAACGGTCAGGAACTCTTGGCAGAGGGAAATAAACAAAATGATTCTATCGAATACTGTAAGGAGTATGCAAAAAATATACTACTTGATGAAATAAGGAAGGATCTTAACGATATCGGTGTTACGTTTGATAAATGGTATAGTGAAAAGGATGAACTGTATAAGATCCTTAAGGAAAATGGCCAGGAAAACTTGATCGAAAGGATCAAGAACGAACTCAGCGAAAAAGGTGCCCTGGATAAAAGAGAGGGGGCAATTTGGTTCAAAGCTTCTGAGTTTGGAGATTCTCAGGACTGGGTAATTGTAAAGAAAGATGGTAGTTACACCTATTTTATTTCAGATATCGCGTATCATTATGACAAAGTAAAGAGAGGTTACAAGAGACTTATTAACGTATGGGGTGCTGATCATCACTCTCATATCTCCCGTCTCCAAGCTGCACTGAGAGCATTGGGACCCGATGATTACCTTCTTGAGGTACTACTAATTCAATTTGTAAGACTTCTTAGCAAGGGTCGGGAAATTTCAATGTCTAAGCGATCTGGAACGTATGTAACCATGAGAGATGTGCTAAAAGATGTCGGACGCGATGTTACTAGATTTTTTCTGATCATGAGGAGTTCGGATAGCCATTTGGATTTTGATTTGGATTCAGCAAAAGATCAATCAAGTGAAAACCCGGTTTATTATGTCCAATATGCACATGCAAGGATCGGAAGCATATTTGAAAAAGCTAAAGAGAAAAACCTTTTTCCATCGAATAACTCTTTGAACTTTCTCGACCTCCCTGACGAGATTGATATAGCTAAGAAACTACTTCAATTTCCAGAAGTAATTAATGAGAGCGCACAAGCACTTGCACCACACAAAATAGCATTTTATTTGCAAGAATTAGCATCAGGGTTTCATATCTACTATAATAAACATAGGATAATAGTTGAAGATCCTCGTTTAAGTAGTGCGAGACTTTTTTTAATAGGTTGTATAAAGACAGTTATTGCAAAGGGGCTAGGATTACTTGGTGTGAGTGCTCCGGATAGGATGTAAGATTATGAACGATAATAGGAACGATCCTGGGAATCGGAAAGTTATTTACTTTTTTTTAGGCTTTCTAATATTGTTTGCATTTGCTTTTAGCTTAGGTGTTATAGTAGGTAAAGAGCTAAGTGAGTCTGAGGTGATGCTCGTAGTGGGGGAAGAAACTTCTACTAAAAACCCAAGCAGAATAAGAACGAGTCCTGAAAATGGACCCGGTATAATCAAAGAGGAAGAAAATGAAGATCAAACCTCGTTACGTAATGGTCTTAAAGAACGCTTAGACAATAAACGGATTGCAAAAGAAGATTCAAAGGATGCTGTCCGGTATGAGGAGTCAATAATAGAGGATAACGATACTGAAGAGATTAGAAAGGGGGATGCAATTACCGAAATTTCAGAAGATCATTCGATCCTTGATCGAGATGAAAAAAGCTCAAAAGAATCAGAGAAGCTTGACCAAGTTACTATTTCTAGTGACAACAAGAAACAAGCCAAGATGGAATTTAGTGAAAGTCGGGATACTCCAGAAGCAGTAACAGCATTACCCCCTATTGAACCGGGGGGCAAGTATACAGTGCAAGTAGGATCTTTTAAAAATGAAAAAACAGCAAAGGAACGTGAGAAATTACTCAAATCAAGTGGGTATCCAGCATTTATTAAAAAGGTTATAATACCGGAAGAAGGGATATTGTATGGGGTTAGGATAGGCACCTTTCATACTAGGAAATCAGCTAAACTTTATGGCGATTCTCTTAAAACGTTAGAACCTGGAATTAAGGTGGTTTATATCACATTTAACGATTAAATGCATTATTGTTTATAATATTCCTTTTTGCAGCTAAACTCTAAATAAAAACTAATTTATGGTTGGATTCGTATGTCTGTCCCTGAAGAAGTAGTTGATAGAGCTAAGGGGGGTAAAGAGCCTACCTCGTCTATGCTTCTCGCTACAGGAATAAAAAACTGGTGGATACTGTTAATTCGTCCGATAGAAGATTTCCTAGTCGAAAGTAAGGTTGATCCTAATGTCCTGACAGTCACAACTCTTCTTGTTTCGATAATAACTGGATATTCCTTTCATTTAGGCTGGTTTGTGGTTGCAGGGATCCTACTGCTATCAGGATCTACTTTCGATATTTTTGATGGTCGAGTAGCTAGAGCACAAGGGCTAACTAGTGAACACGGGGCTTTTTTTGATTCTTGTCTTGATAGATTTTCCGAAGCATTTATTTATCTAGGCTTACTAAGTTACTTTCGAGATACAGTTTTCTCATATGTCGTGTTTCTAATTCTTGTATCTACTATGATGGTGAGTTATACGCGAGCAAGGGCTGAAGGATTGGGTGTTGGGTGTGAAATAGGACTGATGCAAAGGACAGAGAGGATAGTTTATTTGGGAATTTTCACAATTTCAAACTATTTTGTTAATTTATTTACCTATGGGGTCGGTTCGAGGCCACCGGATTATCTACTGAAATTCTCCTTGGTAATAATATTAATACTTTCTACTTATACTGCTATACAGAGAATGACTTATGTAATGAAGTTGTTGAAAGAAAAAGAGTTCGAGACGAAAGATCAATAAGGAATTTAATTCCGCTAAAGGGTTTTTTCTATTTTTAATAACTCAAAAAAATTCTTCGTTTTGACATATTAATCACGTTAACTATTCTTCTGATTGATCCTTAGTTTTTATGGGTTTTTCAAATCTTGATATTTCTCTTATCCTACTAGCTTTCTTAGAACGTCCCCTTAAATAATACAGTTTCGCTCTTCTAACCCTTCCTTTTTTCTTGTTCACGACTTTTTCAATGAGTGGTGAGTGAAGTGGAAAAATTCTCTCTACACCTACGCCATAAGATACCTTCCTCACCATGAAAGTTTCTCTTGAGCCCCCTCCTTTCATTGCAATGACCACTCCCTCAAAAACCTGTATTCTTTCTCTGTCTCCCTCTTTAATTTTATAATGAACAGCTATAGTGTCACCAGGACGAAATTTACTTAAGTCTTCTCTAAGAAATGTCTTTTCCAATTCATTTATGACATTCATTTTACTTCTCCTTTATAATAACTAACAAGATAACAATCTATCGATTATGACTGCTGCAGCGCTTCTTACTGAGAGATGATTGTAGTCAGAAAAACTCTCAATTGGCTTAAGAATGTAATCAGCGCCTTCTATAACATCTTTGACAATTCCCCAGCCAGTTCCAAATAGAATAAGATACGGCTCTTCGCCGGTGGATATCTTTTCTCTGAGTTCATTATAACCTATCATGCCCTCCCTTGCCCTTGCATCTGTTACAACCACTTTTGGTTTAGTTCCTTCGTTAGCTTCGATTTCTCTAACGGTATCATCAACCGAGTTCTTTATGCTAACTAGTTTTAACGCCTCAGCCCTTGTCGGATTAAATGAGCGACCTGGGCCCGTTATCCAATGACAAAGTACTTTTTCAACCAATTTTTGTTGTTCAACTACCGGTTGTACGAGATAAAATCCCTTTATTCCATAAGTTCTACAAACTCTTGAAATGTCGTGAACGTCTAGGTTTGTAAATGCAGCGGTAATTGTTTTAAGGCTTTTATTGTATACAGGATAATGCACTAATGCAACATATACTTTCCTGGTTTTATGAATTTGAGTTTTTATCTGACCAATATACTTTATTTCATCAAGACTTAAGTCGGTTTTATCAAGTAGATAGGGATTTCTTATTACAGTTCTCTTTAGACTTTCAAGTCTTCTCCAATTTTCAATCTCTTTGTGATTTCCACTCAGTAAGATCTCGGGTACTTTTTTACCCTTGAATATTTCAGGTCTGGTATATTGAGGGTATTCAAGTAAACCTTCCCTAAAAGAGTCAGAGTATGGAGAGTACTCATTGCCTAATACACTTGGAATGAACCTAGATACAGCATCAATTATTAGTGCAGCAGCGTATTCACCTCCTGATATGATATAGTCACCGATTGATATTTCTTTGTCTACATAAATTTCTCTTATTCTTTCATCTATGCCTTCGTATCTTCCACAGATTAGAATGACACGGTCATAATTTGATAAATCCTTGGCTATTCTATCAGAGAAAACTTCTCCCTGAGGTGTCGTGAGTAAAGCTATTGATTTTGAACCCTTGTTTAATAGAGATTCTATAGTAGCAGCGACTGGTTCGGGCTTAAACACCATTCCGGCCCCGCCACCGTAGGGTTTATCATCAACAGTATTGTGCTTATCCAATGCAAACTTTCTCGGGTCGTGGGTATTAATCCTTATTAGACCCTTTTCCTGTGCCTTTTTTAAAATGCCGAAGGAAAACGGCGATTCAAAAAATTGGGGGAAAATTGTAATTACGTCATATATCATTTTCAATCATACACAGGAGGGAATTATCTAAATATTTGTGGATTTAATCAACGAGACCATCTATAGGAGTGATTATTACCTTTGATTTTTTTAGATTTATTTCTTCGATTATCGAATCAATCATAGGGATTAAAATCTCTTTATCATTGTGTCTGACTACAAGGAGACTCTGTGGTTCCCTATCCATTAAGTTTTCAATCTTTCCTAGATACTCACCATCATTAGTATAAACCTTGATCCCTATTAATTGGAACCAGTAATATTCATCCTCCCTTAGTTGAGGTAGATCTGATTTTTCAATCAAAACAGTCGAGCCGCGAAGTTCATTCGCATCTTCGATCGTGCTTATCCCCTTAAGTTCGATAAAATGGGACTTATTATGAGATCTCAGTCTTACAACTTTAAATTCTTTGGGTTTTTCTTCGCCTTTTTTCTGTATAAATAACCTTTTCAAGTTAATGATACTAGCGACTTGGCCACTGAAGGGAAAGAACTTTACTTCCCCTTTAATCCCACGTGTTTTTAGGATTTTTCCAAGCGGTAATAACTCCATTACTGTTATTTGAGGGTTTTTATTCCAGGATCTCCAGAACTGCACGTTTTCTCATCTTGGCGGCAGCAGCGCCGAGTATCGTTCTTATGGCCTTTGCAGTTCTTCCCTGTTTGCCAATGATTTTACCTAAATCATCAGGCGCGACCTTGAGTTCTAAAACAGCAGTCTGCTCTCCGGTAACTTCCCGAACCTCCACTTTTTCTGGATTATCGACAAGTGATTGTGCTATGAGAGTAAGAAGCTCGTTGAGTTTATCCATCTCTATTACCTCCTGCTTATTAACTGAATACTACAACTCGTCTTATTAGCATTTTCTCCGAAATTACATGAGCTTAGAAAGTAATTTCTCTATTCTGTTTGTAGGTTTAGCTCCGTTATTAAACCAATTTTTAACTTTATCGATGTTAACTTCCAAAACGTGTGGCTTCTTTCTGGGATCGTAAAACCCAAGGATTTCTAGAAACTTACCATCCCTTGGAGAGCGAGAATCAGTCGCCACTATTCTGTAAAAGGGTTTCTTTTTAGATCCGGTTCTCATAAGTCTTATTTTTACCAAACCACTTATACCTCCTAAACAATCTTGTCAGCAATGGTGTTGAATCGATACTACATGACTCTCATCATCTTCTTTGCAAGCTTACCCATTCTTCCCATATTTTTCATCATATTTCGCATTTGCATATAATTCTTAATCATTCGATTAACATCTTCTACACGTGTTCCGCTACCCTTCGCGATTCTTTTGCGCCTGCTGCCGTTAAGAACAGTGTGATTTATTCTTTCTTTCGGGGTCATAGAGTTAATAATAGCGAGAGTCTTTTTTACTTCCTTGCCAGCCATTTCCATAGCTCGAGGGTTTTTAGCAATTTGCTTCATGCCAGGAACCATATCAGCCATAGAATCAAGGGAACCAAGCTTACCCATTGCGGATAGAGCCTCTTTGAAATCCTCAAGAGTGAACTCCTTCTTAAGGATTTTCTTTGCCATCTCTTCCGCTTTTTTCTCTTCAAATGCTTCTTGGGCTTTTTCAATGAAAGTGAGCATATCACCCATGCCGAGGATACGAGATGCTATTCTGTCGGGGTAGAACACCTCAATTGCATCAAGTTTTTCACCTGTTCCAAGATATTTAATTGGCTTTCCGGTTACAGCTTTTATTGATAGTGCTGCACCGCCCCTAGCATCGCCATCCATCTTAGTGAGTATGATGCCGCTGATGTCCAAAGCATCGTTAAAGCTGGTTGATACATTAACTGCATCCTGACCAGTCATCCCATCCGCAACAAGAATTATCTCATGAGGGTCTATTTCGGCTTTGATTCTTTTTAGTTCATCCATAAGCTCCGTATCAATATGAAGTCTTCCCGCAGTGTCAATCAGCACAACATCATAGCCACCGTATCGGGCCGTCTTCATAGCGTCTTTACAGATTTCTACTGGATCGTCACCAGACTGTGTATCGTAAACTCCCACTCCAACTTGATCTGCAAGAACGTCTAACTGCTCAATGGCCGCTGGTCTGTAAACGTCAGCGGGTACAAGATACGGATTTCTCTTATGCTTTTCTTTAAGAGTCTTAGCCAGCTTTGCTATTGAAGTGGTTTTACCAGATCCTTGTAGACCTATCAGCATTATGCCTACAGGCGGTGTTGCTTTGAGGTCTAATTCAGAGCTTTGTTCTCCCAATACTCTCACGAGCTCTTCATGGACTATTCTTATAAACTGCTGTCCTGGTGTGAGGCTCTGTAAAACTTCTTGTCCTAAAGCTCTGCTCTTAACTGACTCTATAAAATCCCTTACGACCTTGAAATTTACGTCGGCTTCGAGGAGACTTAGTCTTACCTCGCGTAGTGCTTCCTGTATATTATTTTCACTGAGCTTTCCATACCCCCTGACCTTCTTTAATGTATGGCCCAGCTTCTCTGATATGCCTTCAAACATTGACTTTTCGCGTTAACCCTGTTCTACAAGTAAACGATAATAGTTATCATATGTTATGTTAATTGTCAAATGAGCTAAGTGTTCTTAAATATTAACAACATCTATCAAATTTCGTTCATCCAAAGTAAAAATATCATCTGATAAAATTGGGTTGAATTGATATTATTTTATCATTAGTAAAAATTCAATAAGACCTTAATCATCAAATGAAACTGATATTATACCTGGAGGGGTTAATACATGAATCTAAAAATAACAAAGCTTTTGTGTTTTATTTTATTTTTTGGAATTCTATTAAGTGGGAAACAGAGTAGTACGGAAGAAGTATATGAGTCTAATGAGTTCAAAGATTATTGGTATGAGGGGAAGGCTGAGATTACTACTTATAAACTCGATCAGGCAAGATATGGAGAGATACACAATGGCCGTTCAGTACTCATTTTTGTGACGGAGCATTTTTCTAAAAAGAAACAAGTCAAACTTGACGATCCTATGAGAGATAAAGAGGATGCTATTAGGGTATTAAAGCTTAATTTCATAAAGAAGTTTAACACCGGAATATATCGTTATTCGATGATGGATTCAATATTTACACCTGTGAATCTAAAAAAATTCCCCTATTCCCTTAAGGATACCTCATCATCACAGGAATGGTGTGGTAATACATTCACTCAACTAAATCTGGATGGTAACAAGTATGACGTAATTCAATATTCTTATTTTGAATCAGAAGGAGATAGAGAGTTTAGCTTGGAAAGAGCTTTTCTTGAAGATGAAGTTTGGACACGGATAAGGTTAGATCCGAGCAGTCTTCCAATTGGAGAAATAAAAATAATTCCTGGTACCATGTCGGCGAGATTAACACATCAGGAATTAAGACCAGAAAAAGCCGAGGCATATCTCGAGGAATCTACTGAAGCTGATATAATGACCTATACGATTAATTATCGAGACATAGGACGTTCGTTATCAATTAATTTCAGAAAAGAATTTCCATTTGAAATTATCTCATGGGAAGAAACTTATAAGAGCGGTTGGGGAGAAGATGCAAAAGTTCTTACGACTAAAGCGACTAAAGATAAGACAAAGCGTATAGATTATTGGAAGAAAAATAAGAATATAAACTTAGTCCTCAGAACAGAGCTCGGGCTACCATACTGATTTATTAGTCTGTCATCTTAAGATATTCAAAATTATTTCCCTTTTTATTAATTCTTTTATTACCTGGCCTTCCAAAAATTGCGTTAAGAAAATCAGAAACGAAGACGTTAAAAAAAATTTGCGGGTTGGGGTTGAATCCAAATTTTTTAGTCGGAGTGTATGATTTTTAGCTAAATTTTTGGGCAGCCTTGATTTTTG
>JALLOG010000093.1 GCA_027717645.1 Desulfobacterota bacterium AH_259_B03_O07 | reverse complement strand
CAAGCGGTCTTCACATAAATACCGACAATATAAAACAACATGGCTCATATCAAAAGTCCAATTTATTATCTCTTAATGAACTAATAAAATTTCAATAGACAACTTCCCGTAGCTTGCTATAGCATTGCCTTATGATTTTTGTTGCAGTCCGCATTATGTGGGAAGTAAAAAAGATGTAAGGAAAAGATACCATTTTGTATGGCAAATACATTATCATATAGTTTTTTACAGTGAAGGAAAGAAAGCATCGTTGGATAAGGAAGTAGTCGAAATAATAAGAGAAACGGCAATAGGGTTACAGGAACGTTATGTATATGTAATAATATAGATGCTACAGATATGGGCAGAGATTATATAGATATACTGTGTGGGGCAGATCCGAAGATGGCCCCTTGGGAATTAGTTAAGATATTCAAGGGTATAACATCAAGAGAGATATTCAGGCGCAACCCTTGGGTAAAGAGGGATTTTTGGGAAGGGGAGGTTTTGGACAGATGGGTATTGTGTAACGACGGTAGCAGAATGTGGAAGTTGAGAGATAGTGGTGGAGTACATACAGGGTCAAGGAAAAACTAAAGAGGAGTAGAAAAAGCTAAAGTTATTTTATATACGCTGCAGTTTGCCCCAGGGAGTTTTATTAATATTATAAAAAATAGTAAATTTTATTAGGACAAATCCTAAACCATTATTGGGAACATACCTAAAAGTGTCGGAAAATAATGATAGTCGGTTGGTCAATACTGGAAATAAATTCATTATTCGAACCCTTGAACAGGGGCATATTGAACACAGCAAATGGATAAAGGACTGGCTCCGTAGTTTATTATGCGGTTTGCCAATTAATGAGGTCTATTTGTCAAAAGATGGTCATTTCCATTGCGACTTTGGTAAATGGTACTACAATCAGTTTTCTCCATTCTTTAGCAATAATGAGGATTTTCTCTTAATTAACAAAATTCACCTTGCTTTGCATGAAAGAGCGAGAGTCTTGGCATTGAAGGTAAAACTTCGCGATACGATTACAAAAGAAGAATATGATGACTTCATCGAAACGGAAAAGGAACTATCAACATTATTACTTAAGTTAAAAAATGAAATTCATGAAACCATAATTGATATTGATTTTCTTACTGGTCTTCCCACTAGACAACCATTTTTTGAAATTCTTTCGCAGGAACTTTCGAGAGCATTAAGAACCGCTCAGCCATGCTTCATTACTATGGTTGACATTGATCATCTTAAAAACATTAACGATAAATATGGACATTTATCAGGAGATACGGCGTTAAAAGCTACCGCTAAGTATCTTAACAATAATCTAAGACCCTATGACTCAATCTGTCGTTATGGCGGTGACGAATTTCTTATCTGCTTGCCAAATGCAACCATGCATGTAACCAAGAAAATTTTGAACCGTCTTCAATTGGGTTTAGCTTCCTTGCCCATTACAATTTATGAAGAGAAGATTATAAACATTACAGCATCTTTCGGAGCTGCAAAGGTTGGGCCTGACACATCAATTGACGATATTATAGCTAGTGCTGATAATGCTATGTACGCTGCTAAAAGAGGAGGAAGGAATCAATTTGGCTTTTGGGAAAATAACGATTAACAAATTCTATTCAAGTACATTGTTGATGGGTGACTGAATTCAATCATTTTATCTGTTATACACTGTAAGGTATTCACGTTTGATTTTTTAATTTAAAAACACGATTAAATTTTTAATTTTTATAGACATATACATTCTGGTTATCTTATGTCCTATTGATCAAGCTTTAACTAGAAATTTTATTATTCCTGTATTCTGGTACAAAAGGCTATCTTGTCGATCCTGAATGAAACAAAGGTATTTGATATTTTCAAACTCATTGAACAAACTTAAGTTATAAATAATAGTTTATTTATGCATTATAATTTAAGTTAAAATGTAAAGCAGGTTTAGAAACATGAATAGTTTTTTTGTCATAGAAGCTTCACTTTTTTTAATGTTTTAATGGTAAAAACGGACGTAAGGGAATCTCATCTAATCTTTAAAATTCCTTATAGAGATGCCATATTAAATCCTTAAATATTAATCCAAAAAAGCTTAAAAACGAAAAATTGGAAGATAAAGAAAAAATACTCATAGTAGATGATGAAGAAATCTTAACGGATCTACTCACAGAAATAATAGCCGAGATGGGTTATCAATGTGAGATTGCAAGAAACGGAATCGAGTGTCTTGAAAAGTTCGAAAGAGGTCAATACTTTGACATAGTACTTTTAGATATTCAAATGCCAATGCTTAATGGTATTGAGACTCTAACGAAGCTGAAGACATTTGGTCTTGACATAACGATCATAATGGTTACCGCATCTAGAGACTTTGAAGACGCAAAAGTAGCATTAAAGGAAGGAGCATATGATTATATTGTCAAACCTTTTAAAAACATTGAAGTTATGACTGTGATTAAGCGTGCTGTTGAGAGATCAAGACTAATTAAGGAAGTTAAGGATTATCAGGAAAACCTTGAGAAAAAGGTGTTAAAGCAAACAAATCAGTTAGTTAGCCTATACGCTGACACCCTTGAAGCGATGGTTTTAGCACTTGATTTAAGGGAATGTGAAACCGGTTACCATTCTTATAGGGTAACTAAATATGCACTCATCCTTGCTAAAAAAATGGGGGTAGCTGATTCAGATTTAGCAGTTATAGCTAAGGGTGCACTTCTTCATGACATAGGGAAAATAGGGATACCGGACAATATTTTACTTAAACCTGAAAAACTTACTGAGCAAGAGATGGAAATTATGAGAAGGCATCCTTATTATGGGTATAAGCTATTAAAAAAAATTAAGTTTCTAGAACAGGAAGCAGAAATAGTTGTGAGTCATCATGAAAACTATGATGGTACAGGTTATCCTGAAAAAATATCTGGTAAAGAAATCCCATTGGGTGCTAGAATCTTTTCAATTGTAGATACTCTTGATGCTATGACAACAAGTCGTTCTTATAGCCAGGCCATCTCTTTCGAAGAAGCTATAGAACTGATAAACCAAGCTTCTGCTAGACAGTTTGATCCAGAAGTTATCAAAGCTTTTATCAAAATTCCTAAAGAAAAATGGATAAAAGCTCGCAATAGTATTGAGAAAGCAGACTTTGATTATCTAAAAAATCTATTATATAGCTTAAACGAATCTTAACTTTTACTCTTTCCTATAAACCTATGATATCAAAGAAGCTTCTCTGAAAAATCATCAGAATACTTAAGAATGTTTACTCTACATGCCTTAGAGCTAAAACTAAATCTCATGTTTAAAGCCTAGAAAACAATATGAGGGAAAAGTAAGAAATCTAAAGTTGAGCTTAAGATTCGTTTTTCATAAAGGAAGCGAAGACTAGGAAGTTCTCCCTTCCGAAAGTTAGAGATCAAATAATTGAAAAATTAGAGTTTTGATATATGGCGATAAACCAATGGTTATCCTAGCACGTTTGCTTTAATGATTTGCCTTTATAGTTTCGAAAAGTAATAGAAAATTATAAACTTGATAATTCTCTGTAGCTTGCTACAGGCTCACCACAGTCATTGCGAACGGAGTGAAGCAATCCCTTTTTTGGATTGCTTCGTTGCTATGCTCCTCGCAATGACCATCAGGAATATTTTTTTATATTTAGATACCCTGTAGCTTGCTACAGGGTTGTTCATTTAAATTTTAAGGGCAGTTGTTTCCCGCCTTCCCCTTTATTGCTGTTCTTGTAGAACATTCACTTGCATAAATGTAGCTGTTTGCTGCTAGATTCTGTGCATCTAAAATAGATCTCCACATTGCTTCATATAATTCCATTCTGTTCTCAGGTTCTTTCCCAGTTTTTTCCCAATTATTCAAAACCGTTAGAAATGAATCATAATATGCCTTGTATTCTTTCAGCTTTTCGTCTATAAGTTTCAATCTTTGAGCTCTCTTAGAATCTTTTGATGTAGTTTGAAGAGCATAATCAATTTGGTAAGATAAATCCTTGTAAATTACATTACTCTTAATAATACCTTCTCCATAGTGTTTCATTTGCCTTGTACATGAAAAGGCAAAAGTTAATATTAGTATTAACCCACACATAAGAACTGATTTCATTGTTTATTCATTCTGTTAAGTCTAATTAAAAATATTACATGCAATTTATATACAAACATTATACTATATAAAATAATTTATAATATATTATATATTTATAGATGTTTGCTTACAGTCTAGTGATCAATCAAAGGCAACTCTCGCAAATTGTTTGAAAATTCTTACATAAACGACATTCTTTGTAAAATTTAAAATTATAAATTTTTAAGTATTCTTATAGTATACTAAGTTAGAGATAAGATGTAAGGGGGGTGACAAATAGTATCTAAATAGTGATAGAATAATTTATTAGAAACAAGAGCTTAAACAAATTAGAAGAAAATATCTATAAGCGTATCAGAAATTCCTTTGACAATAGATTCTGTCTAAAATAGATTACAAAAATCATAGATCTAAAGCGAACAGGGCAAACCATTCAAATGGAGGGAATGAAACTACTGGTCATGTGATATATGTAGTTTTTTAAAGTGGTTGAGCTTCTGAAGATTGTAATTTTCGTTCCCCAATAAAACCAGAATGTCTATTGACATTTATTAATGCGATTTTGTTAAAATTGAATAGTATTTTACCGTAAGTGGTGTTCTATAAGATATTATTTGAATACTATATATTCGATTGGATTGAAGCAACTCATTTAACGTTTTAAGCTTGAAGTAGTATAAAGCTTTTATTTCAACTTAAAGGAGTGAACAATGGCCCTTATTCTAAGAAGTAAATTTGAGCGACGAAGATACAACAGAATTTCCGTAGATTTTGACATATTTTTATTAAATACTGGAAAGCGAATAGGACGCGCAATAAACCTTTCACATGATGGAATTTTATTTGAGACTGAATACCTTCTCAAACCAGGGAATAAACTGTTATTCGACTTTAAATTACCTGACGGGAATTCCAGTATTAAACCTTATTGTGATATAAGATGGGTAAAGAGAAGTGACTGTTCAGGATCTGAATCCTATAGAGTTGGTGTTTACTTTGCAGGAATATATGAGTATGAAAGAGATAATATAAGACGATTTATAGAAAAACAGGTTAGAAAAGTAGATTCTGATAATCTAAGTTTGGCCGATTATATAAATATATCGGATAACGACCTTTTTAAAAAAGCAGAACAGTTTTGGGAATTTATAGAAGATACCAAAAAAAAGAAATATCATACTTACGAAACAACATTACTTTCCGCTTCCAAGAACAGGGTATTAATCTTTGACGAGTCAATAAATAAAGAAAGGGAAGTTGTTATGATGGGGTCTAGCAATTACCTTGGTCTGACCACGCACTCAAAGGTAATTGGTGCTGCTAATGAGATGTTGCAAAAATACGGAACTGGGACTGGTTCGATTCGTCTCCTCACAGGAACCAATGTTTTACATCGACGACTGGAAAGGGTATTAGCTGATCTAAAGGGTTGTGATGATGCATTGGTTTTTCCTACTGGACATATGGCTAACTTGGGATGCATCTCGGCACTGAATGGAAAGAAAGATATCGCCATCGTTGATAAGAGGGTACACGCTAGCATATTAGATGGCTGTATGCTAGGTAGCGGTTCTTTTAAAACCTTTAGGCACTCTGATACTGAACATTTAAGACAGGTTTTGGAAAGCATAAAGGGAAATTATGCAGGTAAGCTTATTGTATTAGAGGGTGTGGACGGTATAGATGGTGATCTTGCACCTCTCCCCGATGTGATAGAGATAGCTAATGAATTTGGTGCGAAGGTAATGTTGGATGATGCACATGCTACTGGAGTGATTGGGGATATGGGTAGAGGGACACAATCTCATTTCAATATGGATGGAAAAGTGGATGTTGTTATGGATTCGTTAAGTAAAGCTCTGGGTGGATTGGGTGGGTACATTGCTTCTTCCAGAGAGGTTGTAAGATACCTTAAATATTATGCTAGAACATCTTTTTTTTCAGTTAGTGCTCCACCTGTAATGTTATCTTCTGCATTGGCTGCGATTCAATTAATGGAGAGTGATCGGGAGTTAATACAATATCTCTGGAAAAACATTAATTATATGAAAGAAAATCTTAAAATGCTTGGCTTCAATAATGTCGATAAATCCCAGTCAGCTATTATTTCTACAATTGTGGGTAATAATCTTCTTCTAAGGAAAATGAACAAGGAGATTTTCGAAAATGGGGTTTACGTTGAGCCTCTTCCATATCCAGCGGTGGGAAGAGGACAGGAACGGTTAAGAATGAGAATTATGGCATCCCATACTAAAGAAGACTTGGATAAGACATTGGAAGTTTTAGAAAAAGTTGGGGAAAAGTTTGGGGTGTTGAAGAAACCAGGCAGTAATTTAAGACCCCTCGAAGAAACAGGAAAAATCGGTGGAGCTTTATCTGAAGGAAATAGGGTCGTGGTGTATGAAATACGCACGAAGGATAAAATTACTGAATCCATAAAATTCTCTTGGAAGGTTTATAAGGATTATCCACAGTGGGTTCCCTACTTCCTGATTAAAGACCGAGTCAAGCTGCTTTCTGGTGATTATCACTACTTTAGAAAAAATGTTTTAACGAGAAGATTTATAGTTAAGGAAAATGACGAAATCGTTGGTACCGTGAGTGCATTTGCTGATAAGCGATTCATTCACTATTGGAAGCAAAATGTGGGCTTTCTCGGGTTTTTTGATGCCCTTCCGGGTCACAGTGCTGCAATAATTTCTCTTATTGAAACTGCTATTGGGTTTCTTAAATCCCAAGGTTTGGAGGAGGTTTGGGCACCAGTTAACGTCCCCTTCGTTTTCTATGGTGCTGGAATTTTATCAAATAACTTCGACAAGACTCCGTCGTTTCTTCAACCATATAATCCTGAATACTATAAGGAATATTTTGAAAAGTCGGGTTTCAATACTTTGAAGAAACTACCCCATTTTGCGATCGATTTAACCTCCACTCAGAGTATTAAGAACATAGATAATATAGTACAAAATAGTAAAATTAATATAAGGAAAGTACGTAAGTCAGCTTTTGATAATGAGGCTAGAATAGTACTTAGAATCTTGAATGAGTCTTTTCCAAGACTTTGGAACTATGTATTATTTGAGGATAGAGAATTTATTGAGTTCGTTAGTGACTTCAAAGATTTAATCGACGATGATTTGTGGTTAATCGCAGAAGTGAGGGGGGAACCATTGGGATTTGTCGGAGCATTTCCGCAGTGCGCTAAAATTTTTAAATCGGCAAGTGGTGAATTGGAATCGTTTGATCTTTGTTTAGTACCTCAGGAGTTACAGCTTATACGAGAAGGGGCAATAGTACTTCTTGGAGTTATTGACAAGTACCGACATATGACTGTTGGCTTAAACCTTCTTGCTAAACTCTGTTCAAATATGATTGACAAGGGTTATAGAAAGACTACTTGTACATGGGAGATTAGCGATAAAGGTGGTGCAAAAAAAATTATAGAGAAGATTGGAGGGAAAGAGGATGAATCATCATGGACTATCTTTCGGAAAACCATGTAGGTAAACTGAGTTTATAATTATAATATGTAATACTTTCATATCGGTCAGCTAAAAATGAATAAAGACCATTTACTAGATAATGTTGTTGAAAAAAGTGTCAGGATTCCTTTTTACTTTTTAAGTTTAGCTTTTGTGGCCATTTCCATAATAAGTTTGGTTGGTGCGATAAGCTGGATAGATAGACCATTTCCTGGGTTTCTACTTTATAAAAACTCATCAATTGCCGAAGTAAGTCTTTCAGATTGGACAGGTGGTGAATTCGGTTATTTGGAAACCTACGATAAGATCATAAAGATGGACGGTACGAGAGTAACTGCAGATCAAATCTATAAATTTGCTTCGAGTAAACCTATTGGCACTCCAATTAATTATACAGTTTCCAGGGGTAACGAGATTACTAACGTGAAGATCCCAACAATGAGGTTTGGACTGTTTGATTTTATCTCGATTTTTGGTGTCGTTTATATTGTTGGTTTAATCATTTTTAGCTCTGGCGCTACTGTTTATTTTCTTAAGCCACAATTACTATCCAGTAAAATTTTCTTCCTGTTCTGTATGTCGATGGGAATATGGTTTACTTCAATATTCGATACGCAGTCTACTTACTTGCTTGGCAGTATTCCATTTATGGGGTGGATGTTTGCGCCGGCCTTTCTTGTATATCTTTCTTTTATTTTTCCATCAAGAAATGATTTATTGAGAAATGATTTTCTTCTGATATTTCCTTTTTTGCCTTCTCTATTACTTCTGATATTTCAAGTAGTCAATTTTGATTCACAATTTATTTGGAAAAGAGTGGATATATTGACTTGGACTTATGTGCTTGTTTCCACACTAATTTTTATAATATTAGTATCTAAAAGCTATTTAAAGCCGGATTCATCACTTAACAACGAGAGAGCCAAAGTAATATTGCTGGGAGCATTCTTTGGATTTTTCATACCGGCCTTATGCGCATTAATTTTTACGGCGATGGGGATTAGCAACCTTAATTCCTTAGCATTGATTGTAATCTTCTTCCCTGTCTCCATAGCTTACGCAATTGTAAAGCACAAACTATTTAATATTGAGGTTATTATTCAAAAAACTCTGGTTTATAGTACCTTAACTGGCGTAGTTGTCGGAGTTTTTGCCCTTATGGTTCTCGGTTTCAACATGGCTTTTGCTAAACATGGAGGTTGGAGGAATCCGGGTTTCTTTTTGGTGTTGAGTGGTTTTCTCGTCGTGGCACTTAATCCACTAAGGAACAGAATTCAGAGTATTATAGATACTGCCTTTTTTAGAAAAAGCTATGACTACAGCAGAACGATATCTGAGCTAAGTGATGCTATGACTTCAATTCTCGATATAGACGAGATAGCAACTAAGATCGTAAACACCATAACGCGAACGATGTTTGTCGAATCAGCCTCCCTTCTGCTTTTCAATCGTGATACTGGAAACTACAGAGTGCATTTTACCACCCTTGATGAATTGGAAAGCATTGATTCCAGTTTCGAGAGTGTAAATCGATTAGTATTTTTGTTAAATAGGTTCAAAAGAGAAATTTTCAGAGAAGATTTGCTAGCAGAGCATGAATATATCTCATCTGCTAATGAGTTAAATAAATTATTCGCAGATTTGAGAGCGTCTCTTGTAATCCCACTTTTTTTCAAGGACGAGTTAGTTGGTATTCTATCACTTGGAGAGAAAAAATCTGGTCTCATGTATTCAAGCTATGATTTAAAACTACTTAAAACGTTAGCGAACCAGACTGCAATCGCAATAGAAAATGCTCATGCTTTTAAATTGGTTGAGGATTACGCAAGGAAACTAGAATTAAGTAATAAGGAACTGGTGGAAACCCAAGCTCAACTTATTCAAGCGGAAAAAATGTCCGCTGTCGGTCAACTTGCTGCGGGAATTGCCCATGAAATTCGCAATCCATTGAATATCATAGAAGGTGCGCGATATTGTATATCTCAAATGGCGAGGGATGAAGGCTCATTCAGTGTGGGTAAGTATTTGGACTATATAAAACACGAGATAGATCGAACAAACAGTTTGGTTGATAGATTGATTAGATTCTCAAAGCCCGGCACCAGACATTTTGAGCAAGTAGATGTTAATAACATAATTGAGGAGATTGTGATTCTCTTACGTAATCAAATGGAGGATAAAGAGATCGTTCTAGTTAAAAATTTAGACTTCCAGATTCCCAAAGTTATGGGTGATCAAAATAATCTCTGGCAAGTGTTTATTAATATTATAATGAATTCTTTTCAAGCAATGCCTGGTGGTGGTGAGCTTACAATTGAGACAGGAATCGACCCAAAAAGCTCTGATAAAATATTTATTAGTTTTACGGACAAGGGGGTTGGTATAAAAAAAGAGAACCTTTCAAAGATATTTGACCCATTTTTTACAACAAAGGATACTGGAACTGGTCTGGGTCTTTCAGTAAGCTATAAAATAATAGATGCTCACGGGGGTAATATTATAGTATTTAGCGAAGAATCAATAGGCACGACTTTTATTATTGAACTTCCTGTTAGTCAAGAGGCTTAGAAGAAAGAAGAATGAATGAGGAGATAAAATTATTAGTAGTAGATGATGAACACATAACTGTGGAAATAATTTCTGATATATTCTCGAAAGAAGGTTTCGAGGTAATTACAGCATTGAACTGTGATAGGGCCCTTCAACATTTAAAAGAGGTTTCTTTCAACGCTATACTCACTGATATCCGTATGCCAGAAAGGAGCGGAATAGACCTTCTTGAAAATATACGAACCTTTGATCCTGATATACCTGTAATAATAATGACTGGATATGGCTCTTTTGAAACCGCAATAGATGCATTAAAACTTGGTGCCTTTGATTATCTAACAAAGCCCCTTGACTATGACAAGTTAATAAGCGTAGTTAGACACGCAGTGGAGAGGTATGGCCTGCTTCGGGAAAACAGGCATCTCTTGACTGAACTACAAGAAATAAATGCGACACTTGAACAAAAGGTAAGAGAGAGAAACCGGGAGTTTGAAAATATATTACATAGTACCCATGAAAGTATAATAACAACTGATATGGAATTGAATATAAACAATGCCAATCCGAGAACAAAATACATATTTGACAGGGATTGTGTGGGACTCAAAATTAGCGATCTTTTTGATGGTATAAATTTTGAATCTGTAGTACCTCGTATTCTGAGTGATAAAAATTATACTACCAAGCACGAGATAAAGTTTGGAGATAAATTTTTAGAGGTTGCTCTTTCGCCATTGATTGATTTTGAAACCGAAAAGGTTTTCGGTTTAACAGTTGTTACTGAGGATATTACAGACAGGAAAAAATTAGAGGCACAACTCATTCAATCAGCTAAAATGTCTGCTGTAGGTCAATTTGCCACGGGCTTAGCCCATGAGTTTAATAATATTCTTTCTGGAATCATAGGTTACACAAGCTTTGCCATGTCAAGAAATGAAATAGAAAAAATACAGGAAGACTTAAAGGTTGTAGAAAAAGCTGCAGTTAGAGCATCGGAAATAGTAACAACATTCCTTTCTTTCTCTAGACAGAAGGAAGATAAACAACAGCTTTCATCATTGGAAGAAACTATTGAGGATGCAATTAAACTCATTGAACATACATTTAAATCTCATGGTATACAAATTGTAAGATACTATGAAAAAATTCCTCCATTTAGGATGAATGTTGGTGAAATCCAGCAGGTTGTAATCAATTTGGCACTGAATTCGAGGAATGCAATGAAAGAAGGCGGAGTCATAGCTATAAATACTGAACTTGTAGGTAATTACGTAAAAGTAGATTTTTCAGATAACGGTATAGGTATTTCTAAGAAGCATATACAAAAGATTTTCCAGCCCTTTTTTTCTACAACAAATCAGAATATTAATTCTAAATCTGGTACCGGACTTGGGCTTTCAGTCGTCTATTCAATAATAGAAAGACATGGAGGAAAAATAGAAGTCAGCAGTGAGGTAGATCAGGGAACGATTTTTACTATATGGCTTCCCGTTAATAAAAGTGACGTCAAAAAGGATATTATTGATTTGATGGAGGAAGAGAAAAAAATTGAACCATTGAAAACTGTAAGGAAGGCCAGTGTGCTTGTAGTAGATGACGAAGAATTTGTATCTGATCTTATAAGTGAAGCACTTATGAATTTTGGTCATAATGTTAATACTGCTAAAAGTGGTGAGTGTGCAATAGAACTAATTAAAAAAAATCACTATGACATTATTTTTTTAGACTTAACAATACATGGAAATAATATCCTGGAATTTTTCAGAGAAATTAAGTTCTTGGATCAAAGTTCTGTCACAATAATTATCAGTGGTACTCCTGGAGAAGATATTTTAAATAGCTTAATAGCAGAGGGGGCGTTTTCATTTATACAGAAGCCTTTTAAAATAAGTGAAATTCAAAAAGTTGTTGCCCGAATTTTGGGAGCCGACTGGGAGATTTAAACTCCGATCTGGGGATTACGAGCGCTGCTATACCACTGAGCTACATCGGCTTTTTATTAACTTTTGATCCAAATTCACAGATCCATAAATAATAATAAGCATTATTAAAAAAATTATATCAAAAAACAGGGCCGATTTTAACATGAGCTCAATCAGATTGAAAGTAGGATTATCAGTTGAGCTTAAATAAAACTATTCCTTATTTTGTTCTATTTTCTGCTTGTACTAGTTCAGAAAGGTTAGTGACACTTAAGAATTATGAGTAGTGGTAAAATAGGTGTTACTATGAACAGATATGGAGTAGTTTTACCAAGAGGAAGCTACTTAGCCTCTCTAGAAAGAAGAATTAATATCTCAAAAGAGGCAAAGAAGAGATTAAGCTGGTTTGATCACTACAGAAAAA
>JALLOG010000092.1 GCA_027717645.1 Desulfobacterota bacterium AH_259_B03_O07 | reverse complement strand
CTCCTATCTTGTTTAGATTTTTTCTTAATGTAATATCTCTCTGTAGTTTTTGTAACCTCGCCAATCTTTTGTTTGCAATAGTTTCTGGAACGACGTCTTTCAATTCTGCCGCGGGTGTGCCGGGGCGAGGGGAAAATTTGAAAGAAAAGTTGGTGTCGAATTCCACTTCTTCAAGAAGTTCCAAGGTATCATTAAAATCCTTTTCACTTTCTCCGGGGAAACCAACAATTATATCTGTTGTAATTGATATATCAGGGATGGAGTCCCTCAGCCTCTTGACAATATCTAAATACCATTCTCTTGTGTAAGTTCTTTTCATTGATGCCAATATACTGTTGGAACCTGATTGAACCGGTAAATGGATGTGATTACAAACTTTAGAAATTTCCCTCATAGCATCAATCATCTTTCTGGTGACATCTCTAGGGTAAGATGTTGTATATCGAATCCTTTCCAAACCTTCTATATCTGCCACAAGTTTGAGAAGATCGCTGAATTTATAGCCATTTTCCTTCCAAGAGTTTACCGTTTGTCCAATCAGAGTAATTTCCTTTACGCCCTTGTTAACCAAATTAGTAGTTTCTTTTATAATTTCGTTGAGTTGCCTATTTATTTCTTTGCCTCTTACATATGGAACAATACAATAAGAGCATTTCTTGTTACAGCCTTGTTGAACAGAAACGAAAGCAGTTACTTTGCCTTCTTCATGATAGGCTTCAACCTCAAAAACTTCTTCTATATCAAGTGATGTCTCTACAGATTTTCTTTTGTCTTGTTTAATCTGGGAAATAAGTTTAGGTAATTTAGGAATAGCCCTTGGTCCAAGGACAAGATCCAGATGGGGAATCTTATGCAGGAGCTTCTCTCCGTATAGCTGAGCAACACACCCAGCAATTCCAACAATTAAATTCGGATTTTTAGCTTTAATATGCTTAAACTTCCCCACGCTACTTAGTGCTTTTTGATCAGCTTTTTGTCTGATAGCACAAGTATTTATTATGACCACGTCAGCTTTTTCCGGATCTTGTGTGGTCTCATAATTTAGGGAGTTCCTGATTCTGTCAGAGTCATATTCATTCATCTGGCAGCCATATGTTTCTACATATAAATATTGTTTTTGCATCACCTATTTAACAATGTAACGCTATTAATAAGTTAAGTCAACAAATTTAATATTATCATTGACAGTTAAGCTTAAATTTAGTACGATGGGAAATTAAAAATTAAGTTATAATTATGTTGAAGAGGTAAACATGAGTAACGAAGTGACGGGTTTTTCAGCTCCGAAAGCGGCTGCATTCAGTTGGTATAAAGAGATTAATTCAGATCAATGGAAGGCTTTTATTGCCGCTTTTCTTGGATGGACGCTTGATGCGATGGACCTTCTTTTGTTCGCTTTTGCCGTGGGGTCAATCGGCAAGGTATTTAATCTCTCTGAAGCCTGGGTAGGCGCATTATTTTCCTTAACCCTTTTTTCCTCTGCTTTCGGCGGCGCAGTCTTCGGTATTATTTCAGATTATCTAGGAAGAGTTAGGGCTCTCACATATAGCATTTTGTTGTATTCCGCATTTACCGGATTAAGCGCTTTTTCTCCGAATCTGGGCTTTCTGCTTGTTTGTCGTTTGTTTCTGGGACTTGGTATGGGTGGTGAATGGGCTTCGGGGGAGGTTCTCGTTGCCGAGAAGTGGCCCAGGGAGCACAGGGGTAAAGTTATAGGTATGGTTCAAAGCGGTTGGGGAGTAGGTTATATCTTGGCTGCGGTTCTTGCTACTTTGATAATTCCCAATTTTCATGAAGGTGTGAGTTATACGATACCAATTTTAGGCGTTACTTTGGATGGGCTGGACTTGGGATGGAGGTTGCTATTTTTTGTGGGGGTATTACCCGCTTTCTTAGTTTTCTATATAAGAAGACACCTCGACGAACCGGAAGTCTGGGAAAAAACCAAGGATCTCAGAAAAAAAGGAAAGTTAAGCGAGAAGGGACAAGGCTTTACTCTGGGTCAAATTTTTGCCGGCGATTTAATTAGATATACGATTACCGCAACTGTTCTGACTAGTCTATGTATGATTGCGTACTGGGGACTTTATTTTTGGATTCCTCAGTTTCTGGCTAGTGAAAAAGGTGTTGGCTTAAATACCAAAGGATATATTTGGATTGTTCCTATAAATATCGGAGCTTTTATAGGATGTAACACTTTTGGTTGGATAAGCGATAAGTTTGGCAGAAGACCGGTTTTTGTGGGATATCTTATTATGATGGCTATCCTCGTATGGTTTTTCGGACACGCGACCACATTAAGAGAGGTACTTATTCTCGGACCTTTCATCGGGTTTTTCGGGACCGGTTTTTATTCCGGTTTCGGAGCGATATTTTCAGAGATATTCCCTACAAGAGCGAGAGGTACTGCACAGGGGTTCTGTTACAATGTCGGAAGAGGCGTATCCGCCGTTGCCCCTCCTTTAATCGGATTTCTGGTTGGCAAATACGGTTTTGCGACTGGACTGACCACGGTTTCGGTTTTTGCAATTGCTGCTGCAATTGTTGTCATGACCCTTCCGGAAACCAAGGGCAAGCAGTTAGAAATAGGTTAAGGAAACATATCGTTAATTTTAACTAGCGAATTCCCTGTAGCTTGCTACAGGGTTTGAAGTGTCATTGCAAACACAACTGAGAGAACCCATGGTGTTATCCCGAATTAACATGAGGGTTCTTAAAAATTTTCACTCCTCCTTCGGCTTCGCTCAGGACAGGATTCCAAACAAGGATTTCTCCTTTTAGTCAAAATGACAGGTTGCGGGCGGTTGCCTGTTTAAGGAGGAAACTCCCTACTGTCATTGACCTTCTGGAATTTCATTTTGTATTTAGATACCCTGCGGCTTGCTGCAGGGTTGTTCGTTTGATGTACTGATCATCTTTCTTATCTCAAAATATCTCTTTTATGTAGTCAATGCCTAAAAAACGAACTTCTTTGCTTAAATATTGGGCATAAATATTGTCAGATACACATTAACAAGCGAGGGGATTCTCTATAGTCTAAAAATTAATTCAATATTTCAGGAGAGTTACATTAGATTCTTTTCAATGGCACACCTATTGCGGTACATCTTTACAAAATCCCTCTCAGAGGAGGACGGAATCTGATGAAAGAGTTCTACACAAAATTTAGGAGGCTGAGAAATCCAGTGCTTGGCCTTATTCCTGTGCTAGCCGTGATTATAATTTGGTCTGTTAAGGTGAATGCTCAAGAATCTGAGACCGCAGCTCCTTCAGTTGCAGATGCTATTTTTGTAGCAAATAACATTTGGATGCTGGTTGCCACGTTCTTAGTATTCATAATGCACCTGGGATTCGCAGCTCTGGAATCCGGATTAACCCGTGCAAAAAATACGGTAAATATACTGTTTAAAAACACATTTGTGATTTCTATGAGTATTATCACATACGCTTTCGTCGGCTTTAACCTTATGTATCCAGGTGAATTTTCATTGGGTAATTTCTTTGGATTTGCCGGATTTTGGATCTCAGCTCCAGAAGGGGCAGCGGGTTTGATTGATTATGCAGATGGGGGATATACGTATTGGACTGATTTTATATTTCAGGCAATGTTTGCAGCGACTGCAGCCACCATTGTATCTGGGGCTGTTGCTGAGCGTATCAAGCTGCCAAGCTTTTTGGTTTTCTCTACGATCTTTGTTTCTCTTGTTTACACGATAGCTGGATCTTGGAAATGGGGTGGTGGTTGGTTAGATCAAATGGGGTTTTACGATTTTGCTGGATCAACCTTAGTTCACAGTGTTGGTGGTTGGGCCGCATTAGTAGGTGCTTTCATACTTGGTCCACGTCTAGGCAAGTATGTGAGGGGACGTATTAAACCGATACCAGGTCATAGTATGCCACTCGCACTTATCGGGGTGTTTATGCTTTGGTTGGGTTGGTATGGATTTAACGGTGGATCTGTGCTTTCGGGAGATCCGGGACCTATATCCTTGGTATTTGTTACCACAACCCTGGCTGCTGCCTCAGGCGTAATTGGTGCGATGGCCATTTCCTGGATAGTAACTAAAAAACCAGATTTATCAATCACGCTTAATGGAGCATTAGCTGGTCTTGTGGGTATTACAGCAGGTGCTGATGTGATGACCCCGTTCAGTGCTGTACTTATTGGTCTTATTGCTGGTTTCATAGTTGTTGCCGCAGTCATCCTTTTTGACAGGATTAAAATAGATGATCCAGTCGGTGCCATCTCGGTACACTTAGTTTGTGGAATATGGGGTACATTGGCTGTTGGAATATTCGCCGCTGAATTTAGCTTTTTGACACAGCTGATCGGTGTTGCGGCATATGGAATTTTCACTGTCGTTTGTTCACTGATCATTTTTCTTATTATTAAATCAACCATGGGACTGCGTGTTTCTGAGAATGAAGAGCTCGAAGGACTGGATATCGGAGAGCACGGGATGTCTTCATATCCGGATTTCCAGGAGGTTGCAGAAGCCGGCGGCTCGGTTTCAATGTCCAGTGAAAATGCCGAAAATGTAACTGGCAAGGATTTAAAGGAAAGTGAAGAGAGTGCATAAATATACAGAAATTGCCACAACTTTGAAATCTGAATTTATCAAGGTAGTGGCAAAGAAAACAATTTAAAGGAGGAGGGTTAGATGAGGTTTTCACTTATAAAATTAATTGTTATTACAATTCTCGTATTTCCGCTGATGAATTTGAATTCTAATGCCCAATCTATGAAACAGGAAATACAGGAGCTCAAGCAAATGATTGAACAAAATCAGAGGGAAAATGAGGAATTAAAACGAAGAATACAAGATCTTGAGTCACAAAAAGCTACAGAACAAAAGCAGGTGGAAGAGCTGTATGCAAGGCAAGAAAAAAGCGATCGGGAATTGGATGGACTTCTAAGGCTTTGGAGTAAACTTAAACTTGGATTCTATGTAGATACGACTTATCAAGCCGCATTTCATCAGCCCAATGATCAAGACATTGTATTGCGGTCACTGTATCCAGATCAAAATCAATTTAATATAAACGCATTCACACTTTCAATAGCCAAAGATCCAGAGTTTAGTGATTCAGTTTGGGATCTCATAGGATTTCGAGCCGACATCCTTTTTGGACAGCAGGCTCCGTTGCTTGCATCAGCGGGTTTAGAGAGTGATGTTGTAGATCCTTATCAACTTTACTTACATGTGATTGCGCCGGTTGGTAATGGGATTGATTTCTATGCTGGAAAGTTCGTGACACTAGCTGGCTATGAGGTTATAGAAGCAAGGAATGATCCCAATATTTCACGTTCAATACTGTTTGGATTTGCAATACCTTTCACACATACTGGCATAAGATCGCATTATGCAGCGGGACCGCTTGATTTCTATCTAGGGATGAATAACGGTTGGGACACTGTTAAAAATGATGATGGTAATTTCACACTCGAATCACAAATTGCTGTTGGTACGGATGAAATAGCGCCATGGCTCACCGATGCTTCATTGGCTATTACAGGTTATTTTGGAAAAGAATCAGACGATGATCCAACTTTACTATATGACGATTGGAGAAATCTTATAACCGCAGTAGGTTCGGTTACTCTACTCGACAGGTTAACATTGATAGCTGATGCTGATTTTGGATGGCAAAGGGGTATTACGAGCGCTGATTTGGGGCTAGATGATGAAGAAGCTTTTTGGTGGGGTATCGCGGGTTATGCCGTTTTAGGTCTGTATAAGGATATAGCTAATTTTGCACTTAGGGCAGAGTACTTTGATGATAGAGATGGATTCAGGACTGGTCAAGCGCAAAAACTATACGAGCTTACCTCGACTCTTTCTGTAAAGCCATTCAAGGGTCTAGGAATTGGTGGTACATATTTGGATAATTTAGAGTTGAGGGGGGAATTTAGATGGGACCATTCTGATGAGCCGTTCTTCTTAAGGAAGGATGGGGTTTTGAATAAGAATCAATACGAACTGTCCGCACAGCTTCTATACTGGTTCGATACTGGCGAGTTTGAGCCTGAAAAAACGATAGAAGGGGCACCTGAGTTATAGAAAAAAGTTCCCACGTTACTCATCTCTCCATACCTCTTTTGCGTGGGCAAGGGCAGGGCTGCTAATTACTTTTAATAAGCTTAGCCTTGCCCTTTTATTTTTTGAGATAATTTGTCCTATATTTATATTGTCTGGTTTCACATTTCATTTCTCTTGAAACAAAAATACTGTTTAGGTAAAATTAGGCGCACCTAGATTAGCTCACCTGATTAGCTTGATGTTCATTAATGAGGATCTGAAATTATTCAAGTTCTTTACTTGCCCGGATAGCTCAGTCGGTAGAGCAGAGGACTGAAAATCCTCGTGTCGGCGGTTCGATTCCGTCTCCGGGCATGTTTTTTTATAATGATTTGGGTAGGGTAGCGACTACATGTAATTCCTTTCGTTTTTGATTAACTTCTCTCTCTCACAATTTTCGAAGAATGGGGATTAATTTTGCGATCCCTACGTCAAAGAAACGGAGGTTGGCATAATTTCCATGTTCCTGACTAGTTTTATCGAGACATCTTCACGGATATGGACATTATCCAACGTATTGTATATCCAAGTTTTCCGGTCTATTCTTTTCCATTAGTAACGACATGGGTGAGGTTATATGACACCCTTAAATTTTTTATTCTTCTGATAAATATCGATAATTCTAAAAATAAGGTTCATTCCAACATCTTTTATTCCACCACTCATATCTGACCAGCATGCATGAGTTAAAGAATATTTTGAGGGGTTACGTGCTGAGAAGGCAATTCTCTTTCACACGTAGGTTGAAAATGGGCGTTCTGCGAAGTTCTTGCAATGAAATTTAGTATTCTTTATAGTATAATATTTAGGACACCAAAGTATTAGGAGTAAAAATTTCTATATTTGATCCGATATATAGACAAACGCATATAGCTGCCCAGACCGCCCGTTCTCTTTTCACTATAGGCAAATCTATAAAATACCTTCAGTGGAGAAAAAGCAAATCGAAGCAACTTACACCTACTCAGGTTCAATCTCTTTTGTTTCTTAGGTATATCAGGCCGGGTGCTGCGACAGTCAATACACTTGCAAAGCATCTTTCATGCACACCTGCTACAGTAAGCGGTATCCTAGATGTACTTGAAAATAAGAAATTCATTCTTAGAAATAGAAAAGGTGATGACAGAAGAACCGTTGTATTAAGCCTTACACCAAAGGGTTTGAGATTCTTAGGAGTTTTTGAAAATTTTGGTAAAGAAATAGAAGAGATAATTTCTGAGTTCACTGAAGAAGAACAGGAGATTTTGGGAGCGCTTCTCATGAAATTGACTAGGAGGCTAATAGAAGAAGGCTACGCCTTTGACACGGACATATGCAGAACCTGTTGTTTTTTTAAACCAAACAAATATCCAGGATCAGAGGACCCACATTATTGTGAGTGTTTAAAAATCTTGTTAAATGAAAAAGAGACTTATATGGAATGCCCTGACTACAAAGAAGCTTTGAATTAGAACGAAGCAAAAAAATTTAGCATTATTATTTAGACATCCTAATTAACTTAATGAGAAAGTGCTAAAGAGATGAAGACAAAAGACAAGGAATTTAAAGAGTTCGTTCAGGAACACGACGGACTTTTTTCATCTCATGACATCGAAGATACCTCGGGGATCGACATGGTAGAGCCAATGTCAGAGATTGAATTTGAAGAAGCACAGTCCACAGACAAAGAAGAGAATCGGATTATAGATAAGCAGTTCAAACTCCTCTATGCTTACTTCAGAGAAATTGAGATAGTTAAGATGAGGTATGGAATTGATTATGAGGATGCGTTCACAGTAGATGAGGTTGGGAAAATGTTCGGGGTTTCCCGTGAACGCATAAGGCAGATTGAAAAAGCTGCCCTTGAAAAGATCGCAAATTCAAATATGAAAGAAATACTAAAAGATCATTATATATGAAAATTATATTGAAACAAAAACACAGAGACCACAATTTTTATTGATAGAATCGAGTCATGAAAATAAAAACCATCACGTAAATATACTATAAGGAGTGTTAAAATGGCCTACATCATTGCAGAACCATGCATAGACACATTGGACAAATCATGTGTTGAGGTTTGCCCGGTAGATTGTATATATGAAATAGAGGGAGCAGATCAACTCTTTATACACCCGGAAGATTGCATAGACTGTGGTGCGTGTGTTGATCCCTGTCCAGTTGATGCTATATATGAAGAAGATGAACTCCCTGATAAATGGAAGCAGTTTATTGAGAAAAATAAAAACGTATTTCCAGATTTACGGAACCCACCAGAAGGCGAAAAGATAGTTAGTAATCCACCCTACGAAAAGTGAAATGAATACATTTTGATTTTTGGTTAATGTTGAGGAGTTTCAGGTTATCGGATAACAGATCTTCAGGAATGTATTTGAATTCGGATTTCTATACACCATCAAATGGGTTTATATAAAAAGTAGGCCATAAACAGTTAAATAGGTATTTGATGAAGAAATTTTCCTCATAATAATAGGAAGTTATCCTATGATCTTTATTTTGTTGTTATAGCCTCGCTTGAAATTGTGTGGAGAAGGTAGGAAGAAACTTAAATGGCTAATGTTCAAAAATCCAAAGTTGAAATTATTAAAGAAAATAGTAATGGTCTCAGAGGAACTATAGCTGAAGGACTAAGCAGGGAAACAAATAATTTTTCACATGAAGATTATCAAATTTTAAAGTTTCACGGTATATATTAGCAAGACGATAGAGACCTGAGGCAAAAGCTAAAGAAAGAGGGTAAGGACAAGAAATACATTTTTATGATAAGAACACGCAAAGAGGAGCTCTTTTGGCTAAGGAAGTGGGAGAGTGGAAGAGAGCTCAGCCTAGAACTTGATAAGTGGGTTGATTATTAGAACAGAAATTACCTTCACTCAGCACGTGGATACCGCACACCGATTCAGGCGGAAGAGGAATATTACAGGAATCATGCTTCACATTTAATTGCTGCTTGAATAGGGGGCGGTACACTACCGTTAAGTTATCTCATACATTCAGTTTTTAAGCTATAGATAAAAATGGCAGAAATTAATCCAATTCTTCGGACACCACTTGAACAGCATAATAAAGTTGAGGTCATAAAGAGACGCGGTCTTAAAGCAGCACCTCTTGAGGAGCGGCTTGGAGATGCTGCTATTGAAGATGTTATTGATGAATTAAAGGAGCAGACAAAGCCCTTAGGCCTTTATGTGCAAACACTTCGTGACCCTGAGACAGGTAAACTTCTTAATGACTTTACTGGCACAAATAAAAAACAAAGAATGTTTATGGTGAGAGTTACTATTCCAGGTGGCGGAATAATAACCCCAGAGGTATATTTACTATTTGATCGATTAGCAAATGAATATACTAGAAACCCTGATGGTGTACCATCTCTAAGACCAACAACGAGACAGAACATTCAATTCCATTATGTCCCACTAGATAAAATCAAACCATTAATACAAGGAATTGCACAGAGTGGTTTTATTCCCCTAAACGGTTGTGGGGATAACACCAGAAATGTCATAGCATGTCCGGTTTCTATTTACTCGAATGTGTATAATGCTAATGCAAATGCCCAAAAGTTTGGAAGTTTTTTTAGACTTGATGAGGAACCATTTTTTCAAGTCTTTGAGATTCATCCATCAGATTACCCAAAAGAACATAGATTAGATCGATTCAATTATGGTCCTCAAAAGTTAAATAGAAAATTCAAGATAAACTTATCTGCTGGAGAAGTCGATCCAGAAACAGGGGAATGGGTACCAGATAATTGTGTTGAGGCCAAAACCAGTGATATTGGTATTGGACCAATATATAGAGATGGGAGAGTAGAAGCATATCAGATTCATGTAGGTGGTGGACAAGGAGAAATACATAGGTTACCAACCACCTCAGCTATGGCTTTACCTCTTGGGATATTTCCTGAAGAACGCTTGCAAGAATCACTTGATGCTATTGTAGCTTTACATATGGAGTTGGGTGACCGTAAGAATAGACATTGGGCCAGATTAAAGTATACGCTATATGGTCTGTGTGAAGATGACAAAAAAGATGATAAAGCGGAAGGACTTAAAATATTTCGGGAGATGATTAAGGAAAGAATCGGTCCTTTTGAAGACCCTGACCCAAATTATGATTTTGGAGAGATAAAGCTTCATCATGGTTGGATGAATCAACCAAGTAATGGATTACTCAGTTACGGTCTCTTTCTTTTTGGAGGGAGGATAATTAATGGGCCCAATGGAAGAATTAAAGATATGCTTAGGTTCCTTATGGAGAACTATGATATAAGAATGATGATTTCTCCAAGTCAAAATCCGATCATTACCAATATAAGACCTGAGGAAAAAGAAAAATTTGAAAAGGACTTAGCATCTTTTGGGTATCAACACACCTATGGTGAGAAAGATGAATTAAAACGGAATTCTGTTTCTTGCGTTGGATTACCAACCTGTCCTTTGGCGTTTACCCACTCTGAAACCTATTTGCCAGTACTTATTAAGCAACTAGAAGAATTAGGTTGGGGGCACTTAAAAACACGTTTAGGTATTAGTGCATGTGATGCACAATGCTCCAGGCCTGCAACCAAGGAATATGGCTTGGTAGGCATAGGAAAAAACCTATATATGTTTAAGCTTATGGCCGATGGTAGAGAACAAGGGATGCCTGTGATCGACAGCAATGGTAATCACTTTTTGAAAAGAGTGCATCGGAACGATGTTCCAACCATTTTAGATGCCCTTTTTAGTTTTTATTTTAATAATAGACTCCCCGATGAACAGGCTGGTGCTTTCCATAGACGTGTGGGTATGGACGATATCATTAAACACTTAAAGACGAATCGTGCTACTGAAGCATTAATGACACCAGCAAAGGGAAATGTAACTCCAAATATGCTTGGGGTATATAGAAAAGAAGCAAATTTGCACGTTGGGTGAGTGACCTGCCCTCCTATAATAGGTTCATAGTATAAGTTAGATAAAGCTAGTTTAGCATAATGTGAAAAAGGTTCATAAGAATCACAACAAAGCACTGAATCCTACATAATTCCAACTTAAATCGGTGTTGACAAAAGAGGAGCAGTACAACGATGTGCATGCTTACATGTTTATTGACTAATCCCATAGGCAATCCTTATACTCTCTGAAGCTACATAGTTTTTTAACTCATCAAAGGACGGTATTGCTGGTTTATAATTGTCAGTTTCATAAAGGATTTCTACATAAGCTCCTGAAAATGGCTTGAATATAATAAGTCCCTTGCCATCTCCTTCAGTCATCCATCCAATTACATAACCTTCGTGCTTAATTTCAAAAACACCTCTACTATTAACCTCACCATCGAGATTATCTATTTCCCAGCCTCCTAATTCAATCATTTTTCGAATTGCTTCTACTCTTGTCATTTATTCCATTAAGCAGAATTAAATTTCATTTTTTACTATCTTTTCACTTTAGATCATTTAATCCAAAAAAATAAATTGTAAATTAATCTACATTCGTATTTTCAAAAGTGATTAAAGCCAAAGCTTTAAGTGGTGGTTAAGTATTACTTTCATAAAAATCTTTTTTAACTCTTCTTTATTTCTTCTATCTCTTTTTCGACTTCTTTTAGTTCTTCTTCAAGCTCCTTTTTGTACTCCTCTAGAGCTTTCAAGTATTCTTCCTTATGCTGGTAAAACCACCTTCGAATGATGAAAGGTGGATAGAACGGAAAAGTAAAACCACCTATAAAGCCAAAACCTCTACCCTTTCGAAACCACATTTTTAAAATTACCCCTCCTTTTGATTTTTAGATTAACCTTCTTTCTATTCTTAAATGATTCAAGGATAATTTTATATTCTAATCTTAAAAATCATCCTTCTCCATCTATCTAAATAAGACCCTTGCTATAATGAGGCTAAACGCTTTATGCTGGATAGAGAATAGACACTAGTAACATAAGAGCACTATGGAGAGTTAAGGTACACAATAGGCGTTGAAAGAAAGCGAGGCGATAAACCTTGAACCTACAAGGGTTTAATATAAAAATTATCTAATTCCTTATTCGCTTTGTAAGAGGAGGGATTTGTGCCACTGAGACTCAGATTGTTAATCATAGTCCTTTTAGTTGTACTTCTATTAATACTGATTTTAAAAAGAATAGGTTAGATCAGATTTTTTTTCGGTATCAGTAAATTACTTCTCTCCAAGCCTTCCATGTAAGCTCATGTTGCTTTATAACACTAGTCCATGGATAGGACGGTGTTACCGAACAAATACCCTCAACTACTTTCAGATTATTAACTAGCCCGGTGATTCTATCATTGCTCTTCTTGGTTATCTCAGTTCTCCATCTACCTAAAAAAACCCAGACTAATGAATTTAAGGTTCTAATAAACCTAAATTCAGAAAGGAGTTCATCTACTGCCTTTCCTATTTCTTTTTCATCCGGGATTATGTCCCGTTTTTAGTTGGTTAACATAGGAGGAGGCAAAACACATTTAAGCAGCCCTCCTTACAAAAACTGGCTCCAGCTCTATATGTTTCAATCTCTTTTTAGCCTTTACAAGCCTTGAACTAAGTTTAAACAACTCCTCAATGTTTTTGTATCCCCTGA
>JALLOG010000091.1 GCA_027717645.1 Desulfobacterota bacterium AH_259_B03_O07 | reverse complement strand
GGTTATTTCAGATACGACAACACGAAGGAATTAAAGATTCTCAATGATCTATACAAGAATTGAAAATTATCTAGGCTTTCCATCCGGACTCAGTGGCTCTGATCTATCTAGGAGAGCGATTTCTCAATCAATCCGCCTCGGTGCCGAATTTCTATCTCCTTTAGAGGTAGTGAGTATCAAACTAAAAGATAACTATAAAATTGTTACTCTTTCAGAAGGGAGTGAGATAAATGCATTGTGTGTAATTATCGCAACTGGAGTTGATTATAGGCAATTAGATGCCAACGGAATAAAGGATTTTACTGGAGCTGGCGTATATTATGGAGCAGCGACCACAGAAGCACACGCATGTATAAATAAAGACGTTTATATTGTTGGTGGTGGTAATTCAGCAGGTCAGTGCGCTATGTATCTTTCAAAATTTGCAAAAAGTGTATATGTATTGATTCGAAGGGATTCTTTAACATCATCGATGTCTCACTACCTCATAGAACAGATAGATAAAACAGAAAACATAACTGTCATATACAAAACAGAGGTCATTGAAGCAAAGGGTGACGGCAGGTTAGATGAAATTGTTATAAAGAATTCAGAGACTAACGAAATAAAAAATTTAAAGACTCAATCATTATTTATTTTTATCGGAACAAGACCATTTACGGATTGGATTAAATCTGGAATTATCAAGAATGAGAAGGGTTTTATCGAGACAGGTAGAGATCTTCATAAGTACAAAAATATCAGCCAGTTATGGAAAGTGAGTCGTGAACCATACATGTTGGAGTCAAGCACTCCTGGCATCTTTGCTGCGGGAGATGTTAGAGCCGGTGCTATGAATCGTATTGCCTCTGCTGTTGGAGAAGGATCGATGTCGATCAAATTTGTCCACGAATATCTTTCTAAGCTTTAAATACAGCAACTACCAACCACCGTTTAATCTGGTTCTTTATCTAGTTCTGGTACTTCGACTTCGTAAACTTCTATTTCTTCTGTAATCCCCTTTAGATTTATATTTCCAAATAAACTTGTCTTAATATCTTTAGTTTTATTTTTATCTTTTTCTTCTTCTATCTTGAGCTCTTCGTAGACCGATTTGCTTATCAATATCCCCTCCAACGGTGCATTAGCCTCAAGCCTCTGAGCCAGATTGACTTCAGAACCCAGCACTGTGTAATCGACCCTATTTTCCGAGCCCATATTACCCACCACTACTGGACCAGTGTTGATTCCTATGCGCATCTCTATCTGCAGTCTTCCCTGTTCCTTCCATTTCTTTTTTAGTTCACGAGCCTTTTGCTGCATATCTATTGCAGTCTTAACAGCTCTAAGTGCATGGTCATCATACTCGATAGGGTCCCCGAAAAAGGCCAACATTCCATCGCCCATATACTTGTCTATTGTACCTTCATATTTGAATACAATCCTTGCCATATCACTGAAGTATTCATTCAAAGTAGAATGTATCTCTTCAGGTTCCCTTGTCGAGCTCCAAGCTGTAAATCCTGAAATATCGCTAAACAGCACTGTAAGAACCTTCCTTTCACTGGATTCAAGGGTCTTAGGGTTTTTAAGAATTTTATTCATTACCGATGGAGCGAAGTAACTCTCAAAAGTTTGGTAAAGAAAAGCCTTTTCCTGTTCTTCTTTGAGGTAACTATATAAATTTACAAAGATGAATGAAAGAACAATTCCAATAGCTGGTTGAAGAATAGCTGTTAAAGTATTGGTATATAAAAAAAGCCATAACACAAATCCAATAAAAAGAACAAAAATCAAAAGTGTTATAGCCGAGAAAACGAGGGCTCCGGTTTTAATTGCAGCAACACAAATAATTACTATAATTAAAATATTAATACTTAGCTTTTGCCATGGATCAAGATCATCAATGAAATTTATAGTGAGTATTGAGTTTAGAATATTGGCATGGACACTGCTTAAAGGGTAAAAGTTCTCAAGGGGTGTTGCACCAAAGTCTTTCCCACGACTTGAAACGTCTGCCACAATAACTAAATTGTCTTTAATTTCATCTCGCAAAATTTCAAGTAGATCCTCGTCTTCTAGGACATCAAGTACATCCACAAATGAAATATGTCGAAAAACATCCAGCCAATTACCAGCAAAATTTATAATTGTTCGTCCTTGATCATCAATAGGGATCTTTATATCCCTTTTTGTACCATCAGGAAATTGTGCATTCTTAAAAAGAATATGTTTGCCAAAGGTTACCTCTATCTGTAAGGGTTTTACACCTAGGTAGTCTGCCGCGATTAAAAGTGAAATTGTAGGGAAATAGCTTCCATCATGACGTATAATAAGAGGAACGCGCCTGAATATCCCATCAATATCCGGATCAAAATTAATATGACCAATTCCTTTGGCTACCTGTACCAGTTCGGGATGTGTTGAATAATAAATTTTTGCTTGAATTGGATTGCCACTACGTGTTATTTTAATATTCCAGAGATTTTCTCTCAGAACTTTTTCATCTTCTTGGAGTGGTTGTGCTGAAGTATCTATAGGAGCTAGAACCAAAGGGAAATAAACACTTTTTGCCTTGGATGTGGCATCAATCAGGGACTGTTCTTTCTCAGTTGCAAACACAGTATCATAGGCAATCCCTGAGACATCTGCTTCATTTAAAATATTAATAATATCGGCTTCGAAAAAACGGTCACCGTAAATTGCTTTTAATTCTTCCAGCTTGTCATATCCGCGATCATCGAGCTCAACTAAAGTGATAAGTGGTATATCATTTTCCTGCCCACCATTCCAAACTTCCTCAGGACCTTTAATCTTGTAACGTAGCTTGTAAAGCTGATCATTCAAACGAATGTTGAGGATATCAAAAACGTTAGGGAAGATAATAAAAATGGCGTTTGAAAATACAAAAGAGCCTACAACGAGGAAAATTATAAGAATAACGTGTCTACGGTTGCTATCCCCCATTTCTTATTCTTATAGTTTTGCTATACAAGTTATCAGCTTCGATTTGCACAGCCAATTTAGCTATATCTATCTCAAGTCCTCGAATTCTTCCTCCAAAAGCAATGGGTCTCTCAAGTCTTGTACTAAAAGCAACACGCTTCTTTGTCCCTCTTATCTCATCTAATACTTTTTTCTTGGCAAATTCCGGATTCTCGTCAGCATTTATATAATTTCTAGTCAACTCTTCAAGTCTATCAAGACGATTTGGTGATGCAATAAGATAAAATACTTCTGTCCCCTTATTTTCATCAAAGACAAACCATTCATATTTGGCTGGAATATATGTTCCCTTTCCAGGAATGAATTCGCTTTCTAAAATCGCTATATCCATGCTAGTTGGGAAGACGAGTTCAAGGTTTTTTCTGGAATCAACCAAATATATATAAACATAAGTGTGTTCAGCAGGTTCTACAAAAAAAGCTATTTTATCCCCAGCTGATACTGTAAACTTACCGGTCTTTTCGGTCAAATCCTTTTTCGCAATATTTACTACCTTGTTTCTTCCATCAGGATCGATTCGAGCAACAAAGGCCCACTTAAATGCCAATGTGTCTGGCGAAACGGGAATTTCTTTAACTGTGACAGGAGGTTTTTCTTCTGGAACTGATGGTTTTTCAATTGTAACGGGTGGCTTCTTTTCAGGTACTGTAGGTTCTTCAATCGTAACAGTTGGTTTTTCAGGTTCTACGGGTGGCTCTTCATAAGCTGGCACAACAGCTTTGCTTGGTATTTTCAATTTCTGGCCGACAAGAATAAGGTCACTAGTTAATCCATTTGCTTCATATAAATCGTTAACAGTAACTCCAAACCTTTTTGAAATCCCCCACAAGGTATCTCCTTTAACAACAATATACTCTATATCTTCTTCCGGTTGTGATTGTTGTGCAGGAGCGCTCAGGGTTTCAATGAGAACAAAAATTAAAACTACTGCCCCAATAAGGTAAATTAATGATTTATCTTTTTTCATTTTTTTGTTGCCCCCCTGAAGTGATATTAACAATATTTAAAATTGTAACATTTTCTCAGTTAATTCTTAATTCCTTTACGCTCGATTCCTAGTTTTATTGTGCATTGCTTCTTAACAACTGATTTATATTTCTTATTTTGCTAGCAAAAGTGGCAGGATTATATTTCTCAGGTTCTTCAAGATAATCAAATAATTTGCTTATCGCATCACTAATTTGCTGATTGCTTTGACCTTTGACGTTCTGGTTGTAATTATAAAATAGTGTCTCTAATGCAACGGCTGCTTGCTGAGCAGAGCGAATTCCTGAATTAGCGATATATTGACCATCTGCAGAAATTTTAAGCATGAGATCATATGTCAGATTCTCATCAACTTGTAAACCCTGCATTTGAGTTTCAAGTGAGTCAATGATTTCTGCTACTTTTGTCGCTGTAGAAGAAATTTGTGCCGGATTACCAGAGCCTATTCTGTTTAACAAACCTGAGAGTGTTGAGATTTCCTTGTCTAATTGATTGCTGAGATCGGGAGAAATTTCGCTTGCAAGAGGTCTCAGTAAAACATACCTGGCTGAATTCCAGGGTGGAATTCCGGGTGTTCTACCATCATATCCCACAGCCTGCCGCCAGCTATCGTCTTTTAAATCGTGGTGACAGGAATAACAATTAAATTCCGCAAACTCAGGCCATGCGTGCCAAGTCTTACTACCTGCGCGTCTGGCAAGTTGCTCCATTGATTGCTTGAGCGTAGTCGCTTGTCCTATACTCCAGATTTCTGTACCAGCCCAAAGGTTTTCATCTGTTTTTTGTGGCTTTCTCCAATGAGGAGGCATAAAGGCTATAAAAGTATCAAGCTCAAATCTATTAAGATCAGGATGACCGGCAGCTATCATTTCGTGGTCAACTGTTTTGGTTTCATCACCAATATGACAACCGAGACATATATTTGCTCGACTGAAAATGTTTTTTGTATCGTACATGCCTAATTCAACGGACTTTTCTGTCGTCCAGTCGCTCGCTGTGTGTGGACCTAGCCATTTCTCTGAGGGACCATGGCATGATTCACAACTGACTCCATCGGAAAAGTCAAACTCTTTACCCCATAAAGAAGCAGGTGCATATGTGGTATGACATACAAGACATTCCTCACTTTCTTCAGGCGGATCTTGCAGTCTAAGATTTTTGGCTATTTGATTTGATTCTTGATTTAAAAGTACATCAAACGCTTTTCTATGCGAATCCTTGGTGAACCAGATGGTAAACTCATTTTGGTTGATATCGAGACCAGGACGATTCCTAGGTGCGGCGGCACCGTGACAATTACTAGAAGCACAAGTACCTGGACTCATAAACTTAATACCCGTCACCTTCTTTTTAGGTTTAGGTCTGACAATGTCCCCCTTCGAAATTGGGATTTGAAAAATTAGTAATAATATTAAAAATGACGTAATCAAAGAAATAATAGAAATGAAATTTTTGATCTTTTTATTAATCATTTTTATTTCTTTCCCCTTAAAAATTTTTCAAAAATTTATCTTTAATCTCATGTTAAATTACTTTATTTTTTATTATTGCCCTCCATTCTGAATGGCAAAGGATTACTAGGCGGCTCATCAGTGACTTTATATACCTTTCCATTCATCAAATACAGTTTCTTCATCTCCTCTAAGTTAAATGGTCTGGAACCAATTCGTCCAAATATACTGACCTGGTTTCCACTTTCATCTACAGCACGATCACGATCAAGGCCTTTTGATACTGCTAAAGCAGGAGAGTGAGTATGATAAGTTGCAATAAGCTCAGGAGCAAGTGGAGGGTTAAATCCATAATAGCCGGGTGTCATTTCCGGTGAGGTTAATTGTACAACCCTTAGGCCGTTTTTCCCGTCTGCAAGATATGCAAAGAAGCTAGCATTTGTTGTACCTACCTTAACTCCCCTAGTATCATTTATTTTACCATCTGCATTGTATGTTTGATATATTTCAGGCTTTTCTGGTTTTTCAATGTCGACGATTATAAACCCGTCTTTGCCTCCAGCGATAAATGCATATGTGCGAGCAACATAAATATCGTTAGATTCCTCAAGTGATAGGGTAGCTTCTTTAACTGGATGTGGGTTTTCAGGATCCGTTATATCAATTACCTTTAATCCTTCATCATCAATAGCAAAGGCGTAGCGGAACTGGACAGCTACAGCCTTCGGATTGACTATGAATGGAGAACCTACAATAGCCACAAGTCTTGGCTCTAATGGCTTAGCTATGTTTACTACTATTAATCCTTTGTCTGCTGTTATGTAGGCATAATTTCCTGCAATCTCAATATCATTTGCTCCGTTTAGGATGCCGTCAGGATTGAATGTAGCCATACGTTTAATAAAATTATTTTTTGGGTCTCTATCTGCTAGTGTATCAACATTTACAACAACAAGACCTTCAAATTTGTCTGTAACAAATGCATATCGATAGAGCTCCTGAAGCCTTTGTTCCTGGTTTTCAGGTCTACAAGGTTCCAAAGGAAGAGGCTCTTCGGGTTTAAAAGGCTTTCCACCTCTCTCTTCACGATAACAACGAGTTGGATCTACAGGCATTGTAGTCGGGAGTCCCACCGCTGTCGCGTATTTTGTTCTTACGTATGTACGTTGCCCAAGTGGCGATACAGGAGCGGTAACTATACGTTCAGAAAAACCTTTATTGTCTATATTTGCTACATCAAAGACCATCAATCCCCCCGAACCATCTGCTGTATATAGATATTCTCCCCTTAACTGAATATCTTGAACATTCCTTCCTCCATGGTGATATGCAGATTCTAGGTCATCTCCTCTCGCTTTGTGTTTTGCGTAGTAATCAGGATAGGCTAGCTTATGAAAAGTGCTACCTATCACAGCCTGTGGTTCATCCCATTCAGTTACATTAACAGCTTCCAAGCCCCCCTTGCCAAGCGCGACCCATGCATTACGCCCGATGAAATTCACGAAGTTTGTTCCCTGGCCAAGCAAAGACTGCATCCATGCATTATTATCGTTTTTTTCAGATATATGACAGTCGGTGCACATCTTTGTTTCATGAGAACGCACCGTATGGGGAAAATGCGGATTAAAGGCCTGGCTGCTATATCCAGGGGATGATATAGGAGGTTGTTGGATGTATATGCGTTCTCTATTCAAGTTAGTCGAACTGAGTACAAGAGCGCTCGATGACCTGATTGGAGCTATTTTGTTTCCACTAGTCGTGCCATTTATTCCAAGAATGTACTGGTCTGTTCTCACTGCTTGGGGGTTATATGTAGCCCAGTTACGATTTTCCAACCCCTCAAAGTGCTTCATCTTAACCTTCCAGTTGGCCTGAATCGGGAGATGACAGCCTGCACATGCCGTAGTCCAGGAAGAATGGCATGTATAACATTCCATATTGTCATCTGAATGTGCCAACATCTCACCGTGTCCTGGAGGTAGAGTGTTGCCCCAGGTCTTGCCATCTTTTCTGATTGTTTTTGCCAGTCTCGATTTTTCATTGTAGTTATGAGAAGCCGGATTAATGCTATCGACGACCTGGACCACTTCCCATTCCAGTTCTGGATCAACCATTGCACGTTGATAGAGTTTGTCACCCTTACATACAAAACGTTTTCTACCGGAAGGTGTTCTTAAACGTGAAAAATCGTGACCACCCTCCGGAGCAGCCACACCGGATGTTTTAAGCGTAGTCTTTTCCCAAATGGTTCCATGACAATCAATGCACCCGATTTCTATTGCATTGGCATACTCACCATGTAGTTGTCCGTTTCCATGATTATCCTGTTCGAAATGACAATCAACACAGTGCATTCCCTTTTCAAGGTGAATGTCTTTTAGGTGTACAGGAATTCCTAATCGATTTTCCGGATTCTCCGTCGTTTCCTTTACTGCTCTTTGTAGCTTATCTGGGGTAATTTCTTCAAAGGGAATAATATTATCTTCAACATCAAGCAGATTACCTTCCCTATCACGCTTGAATACGGCACGGAAATTCCATCCGTGACCATGGTAATCAGCAAACTGGGTATGTTTTAGCTTTGGATTCAGATCCCAAACATTGGCAAGAAATTTAACGTCAGACCATAAGCCCCTTACGGCTGCCTCTTCAGGATTGCGACTCAGCACTTCCCACATTTCAGTGTCAGTAGGATATCTCTGCTCTTTAGGCCACATGAATTCACCTTCTGTCTCATAATCCCACATCGTATATCCGAGAAAAGAATTTAAGAAAACGTTGGGTTGATGCATATGGCAGACCATGCACTGACTTGTGGGTATGGCACTTGTAAATTCATGCTTTAGAGGATGCGCTGATTCATCCTTTGGGATGGTGGGATCACTTGTCTGTGTCTTTCCCAAATTCCCGTATTTCGCATAAGGTCCCGAGTTAAACGGATCACGATCATTGGCGTATATCACATGACATCCCGAACAGCCGCTTGAGCGATAGTCACCAGGTTGATCGTTCGTCCCCAATAATGATAAATGTGGGTCATTTAGTCTTGTCTTGTGTAGGTTGAGTACAGGCACACTTATTCTGAGACCGGTTCCAAGATCTCTTATGCTTTGCCTTGTATCGGGTTTGCCGCCTTCTGCTATTGGATTAGGATTGCCTATGTCTGGAAAGATTGTAATATTCAACAACCCTCCATCCTCAAAAACTCTGAAATTGTCTGCTGGCGGCATTATCTCCCACCTGGGAAGAGGCATAATAACCGGTACTTCGCCTTTTGTAGACATTTGTTCTTCTGTAGGAGGTGGAACTGATTGAATAGTCACTGGCTTTCCATCACGATTATATCCCTCCCCAAACATAGCACTCTTTTGTGCGAGTATCCCGTTGTTATAGGCAGCTGCTGCCCAGAAAACTGCAGAAGTCGTCATCAAGCTTTTTCTGACGTTTCTAACCTCCTCCAAATGACACCCACCACAAGTTTCCTCGGCTACTCTTAGATCGCCTGGGTTAAAAAACTTCACAAATTCGGGACTTTCTTTAAGTAGATAGGTGTAAGTGCGCTTTGGATTTGCAGATGTTTTCCACACTTCGGGATACTTCGGTAGGACATGTGCTCCGTTTTTAGCTTCCTCGTAAGTATCTGAACCTATTTCTGATCCTTCAGAAACAAAAACGTCTGCTTTTCCGCCATGACAATCGGTACAGCCCAAATGCACTGCCGGAGATTTATGCATCGAGGGAGAATCGACCTCTGTATGACAGGACATGCAGCCTTCGCTTTTCAAAGCAACCTGTTCACTTGTCTGTGTGATGAGCTCAACACCATTGCTTCGGCTTTTTTCTTCTGCTTCTTCTGATTCGGGTTTAAAGTGGGTAGAACACCCCATGAACAATACAAATGAAAGGATAGATATTATTGTTAATGCAAATACGATTATAGAAACGTGTGATTTAAAATCAATACATTTTAATTGGTTATGTTTTTTATGATAGAAATTCATTGTACGAATCTTAGAAAATTAAGTATTATAGTCATTGTTTATCAGTAGGTAAGTATCACGTTTACAAAACCCTGAAAAAGTGTGTTACTCGTTAATATCTCTTTAAAACCACTCCCAGGGATCAGTGTTGCCACTCCTGCTGTTATGATAATGTTATTATTTAATAGTGGTCTGTAGAAAATCCCCAAACTTAAATCAAATCCAATGCTATTATCTATATCAGGTTGTTTAAGGAATACCTCAAGAGGCTCAGTATGAACGAACGTTAAATAATTTGCATTAAGGAAGGTTTTAAGCTTGGGCGTGGTTTCAACCTCTAATCCCGCATTAACGATGAAAATACCTGGATTTACGAAGTTGGCCTGTCCCTGAATCTTGCTGCTTCTTAGATTAGGTATCAGGCTTTCTCTTTGAACCAATCCGGTTCCAAGGAGTCTTATACCCTGACGATTCCAGAAACTGAATCCACCGCCTACAAAATTGGGTCTGTCGAGTATCGTATCAAAACCTCTGGCAGTTCCATCTGTCGGATCTTTATCACCTGAAGAGAAGAAGAACGAAACTTTTGGCCTTAGCCAGTCAAAATCCATTGAGAGCTCGAGTGCAGCTAATTGCCCAAATATATTAACTTCTCCACCCGCTAGTGGATTGCCATCATCTTTTCCAAATGCAAGGTAGAGTGCGTGATTTATATTAAGCCTTCCAATATGTCCGTCACTGGTCCATCCTAAATACAGGGCTCTAACTTCATGAGGCCTGGCGTCGCCAACGGGATCAGGTCTCACCAGAAATCTGTTCTGATCAAATGTAATCCCGCCACCCCTGTCATTGTTATAAATAATGCTAAACTCTGTTGTATAACCAAGCCAGATGAAATCCTCACGATAAACGTTAGCGATCAATAATTCCTGGTCACGCAATTTAAACCTATTGAATTCACTGTTAGTCTCCTTTTCTAGCTGTTCGAAGTAAGCCAGGTTGTATTGCCATCGGTTATTATCATAATTTCCAAACAACCTAAAGGCTAAGTTGCTATCTATGAATATAAAACCCCTGAAATCTACATTAAATGGCTGTATTCCAACTTTTGCTGAAATGAAATCAAATCGATGACTAATGTTACCGAGGTGATATTCAGCAAAAAGCTCCTGCATTGCGAAATCATATGTCGTCCTTGATTTTCCATCCCTTACATCAATATTGACAATTCCTCTCTCCTGAACCTTCAAGTAAGTTGGTACGTTGATAGCTGGAGTCGCAACTATGGCCCAGTCAACCGGCTTGAAGGCTGTATCACCCTTGAGAAGCTCAAATCGAAAGAAAAAATTCTGACGGATGAAGTACTGGTTGTCGTCTCCAAAAAAAACAGCGCTTCCTGGTCGGGCAGTACTAAAACCGGCGGGAGTAGGAAGTTCTCGGAATTCAAATAATGAATCGCTTATTCCAGTAAATATGAAGAAGATATCATCGCCGAAAATTGGATAGTCGCCTTTAAGGACGTTTTGTTTATAAGGGTCTAGGATATTTGGTTTGTAGCGAGGGAGTCTCCACCTGTCGGTGGTGGGTATGAAAAGATCGGGAATGAATTCTGTTTCAACCTCCAAGGGAGGAGCCCTCTCTGGAATTTCTTCAGCTTCTCTGCGTTTGGGAAGCTCTTCCATTTTCTCAGGTGTGGGTTTTTCATCGATTGTTGGTGGCACCTTTTCTTTAATTTTTGGTGGGGGTATTTCCTCCTCAAATTCTTCAGCCTCACGCCGCCGCGGAAGTTCTTGTGCAAGAGTATCTATGGCTTGGTCATTAACTTCTAATGACTTTGATTCGTATTCAATTTGCTCGGATTTCCACCCATTTTCTTCATTAGATTTTTCAATTCCATTCTTCTCTTTTGGAAATTCAACATGCTTATTCGTTGAAGTAACTGATTTGATTTCAGATATGTTTTCGTATGGTGATGATAGGCTTGTTAGTGTACGAGTTTGGTCATAGGTATGACCTTCATAAATTAAAACTAGGGTAAACATACATATTGAGGCTACGGTTATAAAGACTTTTAAAACCATTTTTAATAACCTCTGAGTAGCTAAAATTCAAATTATCCTTAATATCTTCTATTTCATATTTAACATTTTTTTAATTTCTTTGTCAATGCGTACGTATATTTTTTCATTTCACTCTTAACATGTCTCATGTCATAAAATAAGAAAATGTCAATATCTTTAAAAAACGTGTCAAGCAATTTAACTATGTAACCGAAAGTTGTTGTGGTTCTGCAATTAAAGATGTAACCATATTTGGTTTTAGTTTCTTTTTTATTGTTAGTTTTTGTGATCCATTTTTTTGTTGATAAACCTTAAAAAGCTTGTTTAATTTATCATCAATTTCTCTTTTTAGCTGAGCTGGATTCAAATCTAAATATATCTTCCTCAACTCCTGCTTTACCTTTTGTTCAACCTCCTTAGATTCCATCACCCTCTGGTATGGAGTTTTAGGATCATCATACTTTCTATGCACTCTTCCACCTCTCCTTTCTTTAGAAATTAGCTTTATCACTGGTTGAAAGAAATTCTTATAAACTCTAAGTTCATTCCTGTATAGATCATTGAGAATCTTTAATTCCTTCGTGTTGTCGTATCTGAAATAACCAACAAACTTCTTAACATGAGTCCAGTTCTTCTGTTCCACAAAACAATTATCATTCTTCTTATTCGGCCGTGACCTGGAAAACCCCAGATCCTCTTTGTTGGTATACCTCAAAAGGTGCCAATTTATAAATTCTGTGCCGTTGTCAGAGTGGATTTCTTTAAAATCAAAAGGAAATCTCCTTCTAACCTGTAATATACCATCAAACACCCCATGCTGAGATCTTCCCATCACAGCTTCACCTTCCCACCAACCGGAGTTTATATCAGTAGTGGATAGAGTATTTATATACTCCCCTCTAGCAGATTGACCACAGTGTTCTACTAAATCCATTTGTATATTTCCCAATCGTGTCCTATCCTGTTCATCTGAGAGCTTAACCGGTATCTTTTGATAAAGTAGAGGATGTTTCTTACGATGATATTTTCTCTTTAACCCCTCGATCTGTTTCTGACGCTTAAGTTTCTCATCTATTGTCCTTGCACTAATTGCCCTTAATTTCCCTGCTACTTCATCACTGCATCTTAGCTCTCCTAGTTGTCTTAACCTCTGTACCTCCTTCCTTAAAATTGGCTTTAACCTCTGAGGGCAGGGATAGTCAAAG
>JALLOG010000090.1 GCA_027717645.1 Desulfobacterota bacterium AH_259_B03_O07 | reverse complement strand
TGCCGAATCTTCATATCCTTTGATTCGGTTAAATCTTTTTTTAACGCTTCCGGAAGTGATTTTGGCAATTTTTTGAATGCCCGTTTAAACCATTCTTTCTCTAAGAGGTTTAGAGATGAGATGCATTGAAGGTCTAAGACATTGTCTTTGAATTATTTAACACCTACAGCAATGACGGAAGAGACTATCGTTTGATATTTTGATACCCTGCAGCTTCCTGCAGGGAATTTCATTAGATTTCTAAATAATAATATTCGGTAAATATGATAGAAGAGTTTATGGATATAAAAATTGATAAAATTGTGAGATCTAAGAGAAAGACCATTGGTCTGGAAATTACACCGAGTGCTGAACTGATAGTTCGTGCCCCGCTTAAGGCTTCTTTTGAGGAATTGAATAAAGTCGTTCTTAAAAAAAGAACATGGATAGAACGGAATCAAAGGTTTTTCAAAGAAAACTACAACAGAATCAAGCCGAAAGATTTCATAGACGGAGAGGAATTTCGATATTTGGGAAACGTCGTAAAGCTCAAGATTGCTTATGATATAGATGTTCCACTTATTTTGGATGATAATCACTTCCATCTGTCAAATCACTTTATTGATGATGCAAGGGGGATCTTTGAATACTGGTACAGAGAACAGGCTAAGAAAAAGATAGATGAAAGGGTAGCATATTATTCCTGGTTGATGGGTATTGAGTCTAGGCGAGTAAATATTACTAACGCTTTAAAGCGCTGGGGTTCTTGCGGAACAAATGGAAATTTAAATTTTTCATGGCGATTAATTATGGCTCCCTTGAGAGTCATAGATTATTTGGTTGTGCATGAATTATCACATGTTGAAGTGAAAAATCACTCAAAGGAGTTTTGGAGCAAGGTTGAAAGAATGATTCCGGACTATAGGGGAGATGAAAAATGGTTAAGGGATAACGGGCATTTTTTAGTTTTGTAGCCATGTTAATTTTCAACCCAGTTAACTTATCTCCGTTATTCTATTTGGAAACGGTTGCCTTAATAAAATTAATGGGAGTGCCCTGATCGCCAGGGACACTCCCACTCTTAAAGGAGGATGGAGGATTGCGAATAATAAATTTAAGTAATCAACTTAACCATATACTATATTATAAAGCCATTTACTTAAATGTCAAGGGGTAATTTTAAATATTATAAAATTTATTATCTTAAGAAAATGGTGTTTAAATGTAATTTAATTATTATTTATAATAAATCAAAGTATTTTGGATGGTCAACTTTAAAATTTCAGAGTCAGCATAAGTATTCTACGAATCTTTGTTAAATATTAAAGTAGGCAAAATAAATCTGACGAGTTGTTAACCTAAAGGTATATATTAAAGATCAAATGTAACCTGCTTAAATCAATTGCAAATCTTATTTGTGGAACTGGACAAACCTCTCAAAGTTCATGGCAGGCTTCGAGATTTTTAACAATTAGGGACGATTGATAACCATTTAGTCAATTAGCCCTTCAGCGAAAATAAAAGATCAAACGATCAAGCTTATTCGATTTAAAGTAGTGAAGAACTCTCATTATTTAAGTGTATTCCACATCCTGGTGTGATAGCAACCACTCTTGGAAATCTCTTTTTAATTCTTCAATTTAAACATTTCGTTATTCTTTTGTTTAAAAATTTAAACCTATGGAGCACCAGTTTTAATCCCAATCAAAGGATTTTAAGCCTAAATCTGAACATTTTAGTCCTTTTGTTGAATTTCCTTCTTGAGGAAAATCCTAGACTTAGATGGAAAAGTTGCCGTTAAGAGTTTATGTTACATTTTGTTCAGGATAATGTAACACCTAGATTCATTTTTACTCAAATATTCAAATTAAAAAATCCGTAATTTTTAAATAGCCACTAGGAAAAAAGTTACATTAGTGCCTTTAATGTAACCTGAATATCATTTACCTACTTTAGGGTACCTCTTTTTGGATAATTTGGTAGTTGATAAAGAGATTCTGAACGAGATAGCCCTGCTCTTTAAATGAGCTACTTTTGTATCATATGAACCAATGAAAATCGAGTGGGTTAGTGTGTACTGCTCCCCTTTCGTCAAGATAGGTTTAAGTTGGAATTATGAAGAAATCAACGCTTCCTGGCCATCTTAGCAACTTACTATATATAGGCGTTTTCTGTCAAAAATCTAACTAAACTTTGCACCTATTACAAAAGAGTTGCGTTTTTTGGGTCACACTACTATTCGCAAGGAACTTCTAATGGTGACTTGTCAATCACTGTCCATTGCGTACAAATTCCATCTTCATCTGATTCACATTGACAAAGACAACTATTCGCGGGTGGAACATTCTCCACACCAAGCAGTAGAATCGATAATTCTGTGGTTATTCCAGTTGGAGCTCCCACAGGTATATCTTCTTGAATACCAATTTGAGCTAAAGGATTAGGCAAATCACATTGCTCTTCGGTTAATGCAGCAGTACTACACGTCCCGCAAGCTTCAGGACTACATCCTCCTTCATCACCCATACCCATGTCTTCAGGAGAATAGGTGCCAGAAATTTCATAACCTAAACCTTGTAGATTTACTGACGTCGGTTCACAAATGGTCGAGAATGGGCAGGAGCACATAATTTCATTTTGGAGCAGCCGATCATTAAAACCAGGAAACGATTTACCCCTGGTACTCGTAAAGCAAAGACCTCCGTCACATTGGGCGTACGAACCGCGTGCCGCAACTCCACCACCGCTGTTCATTTCTCCGGGGCAGGTGTAAATAGCCAGATTACCAGTCGGGAACTCTGCGTCTTCGGGAAAACTAAAAGTACTTGCCCTATAGCCATTATTCTCGCCCTGTTGGTTCACAGTACAAATATTTTGATTGTCGCCGAAATCTAAGGCGAGGCTTATACTATCGCCTCTCAAAACATCACATTTGCAGTAAGCGAGTTGATTAAAGCTGAAGCAAACGGCTGTGGCACAAAGAGCATAACTCTGGTTATTGAGAATCAAAAAAGGACCTTCTGTCTCGCACGCTTCAGGGGGGTCAGGGGTAGATCCTTCGTTATCACACCCTACGATTGCACCTAATGATATAAACCCGAATAGTGATACAAATAACAAACACTTCATCCAATAATCTCGTGATTTTATCAATCTGCTCATAGATATATCCTCCTGATTACTAAATACAGAGTTTAAAATGAAATTGATACCACTTACTATACTATAAACAAGGTATTAAGTGAAAGTAGTTGTACTCGTTCAGTGTACTCGTTCACTACGTTAGTGACACATTACCCCCTTTTGTTTTTCTATTTTCCAACCAATTTCGATAATACTCATTTGGGGTTAGATAATCAATCCCCTGTCAACAAAAAACTTTTCTCTCTGACCACATATTGCCTTGAAAACAAACCTTTTTTCCTTCAAGCGTATGACCTCCCCCTATAATACTGCCATAGTTTATGTTAGAGGAAGACCTATAAAATTGTTTGGAAAGGGAGTTAACAATAATCGCAAGGAAGGATACCATTTTTCATGATTCCAACCTAAACCGAGCTTGACAGAAGGGGAGCAGTACAAGCAGCACAAATAATACAAGTAATATTCATCTTTAAATAGACGAAATTTAGGTATTGAACATTTTAAGTGAAATGTTAAATCGTGAGAAAGTTAAAAGTCTACGTTTTCATAAAACCTGCGCGAATCAGGAGACAATACCTTGGTATAAATCAATGTATTTTCTACATTTGCATGTCCCAGTCATTTATTGATAAATATGGACAGATGTCCCTATTTATCCACCATGTTAGTCACAACCATTCGAAAGCCCTCTTGACCTCCTCGTGGCCACCTTTTTCCAAGATATTTCCGTGTGCTAAAATTACACGATCAAAATCCCAAGAAAGTATTTTTCTAATAGACTCTCTTGCTTTCTCTCTATCTTTAATTAGCAAATAACGAATTAGTCTTGGAACAGAAAAGCTATTATAGGCGCCGTCGAGCTTTTAGAATATTTTAGTGGTTAATGCCAGGTCAGATCCAAAATTAAATATGAGATCAGTCAGGATGAGTGTACGACTCTCGCGATGTAGAAACAATACTTCATTAATTAAAGGTATTCCGCGGAAGACTAAGTGGTCAATTTCTTCTCGCCATTCATAAACGGTTTCATTCGTAAGCACGACGTGAAAAGACAAATCTGGACGTTTTTTATCTAGGCCGGGAACAGCATACATCTCTGCGTTTGGAAAGGCTGTGTAATATGCACCTATATAAAGGTGGTGGAATTTATTTGGCGCAATTACATATGTAACTTTGCCAAGCGTGTTCAACTTTTTTGGGATATCATTAGTAAGATGGATTGGTGAATGTAGAAATAGTTCTCCTGACTTCAGGCGAATAATCGTCATACGAGTACCGATTTCCATTCCTAAAAACTTTTGTGGACAATCAATGGTCCATACGTTATGAAAAATTGGAGTTAATATATTCTCTAACATCAGATTTTAATTTTTTTTAAATTGTGCAACATCAATGATCATAAATAAATATTTGAAACCCATTACAATAATAAGATATCAAAGACTATAATCCTAGTTATGGAATATTTATGATTTATTTGCTATATTCGATTTAGATTTAAATCGTTACTTAGGAATGGAAAAAATTAGGAGGGAGATATTATGGCTGATATAGAGATTTATACGAAAGATTGGTGTCCTTATTGCGCCAAAGCCAAAGCTTTGTTGAAGTCAAAGGGCCTGTCTTATAAGGAGATTAATGTTACGACTGACCATGATCTTCAACAGAAGATGATAGAAAGATCAGGAAGAAGGACCGTCCCCCAGATATTTATAGACGGTGAATCAATGGGGGGTTATGATGATCTTGCAAATCTAAACGCAACGGGTGAATTAGATAGGAAACTTGAAATAAAACCTGAGAAGGATCTGAATAAATTATATGATGTCGCGATCATTGGTGCCGGGCCTGCTGGGCTTGCCGCAGCTGTATACGCCATTCGTAAGAATTTGTTTACTGTAATAATCTCTTCCGACATTGGTGGGCAATTAGGAATAACATATGAGGTTGCTAATTATCCGGGCTTTCAGTTAATAACAGGGCCAGATCTGGTACAAAAGTTCTCAGAACATGTTGAGCAATATGGCATAGAGAGACTTGTGGGTGAGAAGGTAACAGGCATAGAGCTTGATGGAAGAGCAAAGCGCATTAAGACTGCATCAGGAAAGGAGATATGCACTAAGACTGTTATAATTGCAACAGGCACACATAAACGTGAACTCAACATACCTGGTGAAAAGGAACTTGCCGGGAAGGGGGTAGTTTATTGCTCCACTTGTGATGGACCGCTGTTTAGAGATCTCACAATTGCAATTGTTGGAGGTGGTAACGCAGGATTAGAAGCTGCACTCGAGATGGATGATGTAGCAAAGAAGGTCTACCTGATTTCAAGATATGATTGGACTGGTGATGAAATATTGCAGGACAAGATAGCGGTGAAAAAAAATCTAGAAGTTTTGAAATATCACGAACCTGTTGAGCTACATGGAAAAGATAGAGTTGAGGGTATAACCGTTCGGAACAATAGAACCGGAAAAACTAAAAGACTTGATGTTGATGGAGTGTTTATTGAAATAGGGTTGTTCCCCAACACCGATTTTGTCCTTGACCTTGTTGAGACAAATGAGCTTGGAGAAATTATAGTAGACAATCATGGACAGACCGGTGTTCGAGGAATATTTGCTGCAGGGGATGCCATCGAGAGTCATGACAAGCAGGTAATAATAGCTGCCGGCGAGGGTGCAAGAGCGGCTCTTGGCGCTTTTGAATATATTATTAAACAGGTTTAAGGAGAATAGGATTATGGCTTATCAACCGATTGAAAACTATGGGATTGTTGGCAATATGCATACCGTCGCACTCGTTGGAATGAATGGATCAATTGACTGGTTCTGTTATCCTCGTTTTGACTCACCAAGTGTTTTTGCTTCCATCCTTGATTATAAGAGGGGTGGGCATTTCTCAATTTCGCCAAAAAACTCCAATGTTACTTACAAACAATTTTATTGGCCTGACACTAATGTGTTAATAACACGCTTTTTATCTCAAGACGGAGTGGGAGAAATCGTCGACTTTATGCCTGTGCCAGTTCCGGAAAGAGAAAGCGGACAATTGGTTCGATTAGTAAGTGGTCTCAAAGGTAGGATGAAGTTTTGCATGGAGTGTTTTCCCGCATTCAATTATGCGAGGGACAAACATGAGACAGATATCGGATCTGAGGGTGCAAGTTTTCATTCCAAGTCCTCCAGTATGGGATTGGCAACTCATATTCCAATAAAAAAGGAGAGGGATGGAGTTAAAGCAGAATTTTGGCTTGGGGATGGACAACAGGCACTTTTCGTTCTCAAAAAGATTGAACCCGGAACATCATGTTCTCATTCATTTTTCGAAGCGGAAGCTCACGAACTTTTCAAGAACACCATAGACTATTGGCACCAATGGATATCAAAATGTACATACACTGGAAGATGGAGGGAAATGGTTGCGAGATCTGCCCTAGTTCTTAAACTCTTGACCTATGAGCCCACAGGAGCCATCGTTGCGGCACCGACTTGCAGTTTGCCGGAAGGAATCGGAGGAGAGCGAAACTGGGATTATCGTTATACCTGGATTCGTGATGCGGCCTTTACCCTTTATGGGCTCATGCGAATTGGTTTGAATGATGCCGCTTCTGGATTTATGGATTGGATTCAAGCTAGATGCAACGAATTAAACCCTGATGGGTCCCTTAATATAATGTATGGAATTGATGGAACACATATTGAGACAGAAGAAATATTAACTCATTTGGAAGGATATAAGGGATCAAAACCTGTACGAATTGGAAATGGGGCAGCTACTCAACTGCAATTAGACATATACGGTGAGCTCATGGATTCGGTCTACCTTTTCAATAAGCATGGTACTCCCATATCGTATGATCTTTGGTCTTCATTAAGAAAGCTTATCAATTGGGTATGTGAGAATTGGACCAGAAAGGATGAGGGAATATGGGAAGTGCGTGGAGGAAAGCAACATAACGTTTATTCAAAGTTAATGTGCTGGGTAGCTCTAGATCGTGGAATCCGACTTGCTGACAAGCGTTCGTTTCCAGCAGACCGTGAGAAATGGTTAAGGGTAAGGGATCAAATATATGAGGAAATTATCGAAAAAGGATGGAGCAAGAAACGAAAGGCCTTTACTCAATATTACGGCAGCGATGCTCTTGATGCATCAGTTTTGATGATGCCTTTAGTATTCTTTATATCTCCTACTGATCCAAGAATGATAGATACTCTAAACGCTATAGATCAACCTCCTGAGAAAGGTGGGTTAGTTTCAAACAGTCTGGTTTACAGGTATAACGTCGAGGAGACAAAGGACGGGTTAATAGGAGAAGAAGGTACTTTTAACATTTGTACATTCTGGCTAATCGAGGCGTTGACAAGGGCCGGAAGAAAAGATAGAAAGAGGCTGAGAGAGGCTGTTTTCTTGCTTGAGCAGATGCTAAGTTATGCAAATCACCTTGGACTTTATGCTGAGGAAACTGGTCCAAGCGGCGAGGCTCTCGGGAATTTTCCCCAAGCATTCACTCACCTTGGCCTAATTAGTTCGGCGTTTAACCTGGATAGGGCGCTCGGTTCGAAAGGTAGAGACTATTAGTTTCTAATATTATTCGAATGGTGATAATTTGGCTTTTAAGAATTTGCCCATGCTTTCGATTGCCTGCTGTCCCTCTGGTATTTCAGAAGCAAAGACTTGCCAGCAATGCAACATTCCATCCCATATTTCTAATGTAACATCAACCCCTGCTTCTTTTGCTTTTGTATAGAATTTTAGATTATCGTCAAGCAAAATTTCATGGCTTCCAACTTGTATCATAAGGGATGGCAAGCCTCTTAGGTCGGCATAGAGGGGTGATGCTAGTGGTTGTTTGGGATCCTGGCCAGCAAGATAGTTGATTGCTACTGAGGAGAGACGACCCTTGGTTACCCAGTCTTTTCTCTCGTTATAATTCACGGAGTCACCTTCAAATAACAGATCGACCGCGGGTGACATACAACAAGATGCATGTGGTAATTTAATCCCTTGGCCTCTAAGTGATAGGAGTGTTGATATGACAAGTGTACCCCCTGAAGATATACCCACAGGAACTATCTGTGATGGTTCGAAACCCTCTTTTAAGAGCCAGTTGTAAGAAGCAATACAATCTTCGAGAGCTGCGGGAAATGGATTTTCAGGGGCAAGCCGATAATCGATACTTAGTACCCTAGCTTCTGAGGCCCTCGACAATCTAGCACATAAATCAAAATGGTCCTTTGTAGATCCAATAGTAAAGCCACCCCCATGGAAGAAGAGAAGAATCTTGTTTTCGTCAGAGTTTGGAGATGAAATCCAGAATGAGGGAATATCATTTATTTTAAATTCATTGAGGTTTGATGTTTGATGAGTATGAAATTGCAGATAGAATTTCTCAAATTTTGCTCGTAATTCTTCTATGGAATCTGCTGCTAAAGGGTTTGTTTCTTTTATATTTTTTAAAAGCCTTTTTACGGCCTTACTGGACATTTCGTAATCCTTTGCTATTTAAAAACTCTGTTTTAATGGGTTCTTATAGTTTGTAGAAACGTGCGCATGACCATGCGCCCTTACTGTTTTGTTGAATATAACAGTTTTACGAATGTGATAGGTCATAACAACATAATGAATCCAAATCTATTCACCCTCAACTTGGTTTTTTAAGATTTTAATAAGTTATAATTTTATAAGCTACTGTTTTATTTCTAAACTGGCAAAAAAGTTTTAGAAATATGCCATAGAAATAAATCGTTATAACCAAAAACATACTAATCTACTAGAACTGAAAAATAAATATGGCGTTGAGTAAAAAGAACATACTTATAGCGGGTTTGCCCAGCAGTGGGAAAACAACGTTGATTAAGAAATTAGCAGCGGAGCTGGAATCAATTCATCCCATGGGTTTTTATACTGAGGAGATAAGGGACAATGAAGTTAGAAAGGGGTTTCGTCTAAGAAGCCTCGATGGTAGAAAGGGGATACTTTCACATAAGGATATCAAATCTCATTACAAGGTTGGGAAGTATAAGGTTGATATAGAAGGATTTGAAGAGTTTTTGGATTCTATTCAATTTTTTAAGTCAGATTCAAGCCTAATCATTATTGATGAGATAGGCAAGATGGAGTGTTTATCGAATAAGTTTAAAGAGATTATTGAGAAGCTGCTCGATTCAGAGAAGATAGTAGTTGCGACAATTGCTCTTAAGACTGGAGGGTATATCTCGGATATAAAGAGGAGAGATGATACACAGGTTTTTGAATTGACAAGAGCCAACAGGAATCATTTGTTTTCAGAGATTTTAACAGAAGTAGAAAAGTTGTTAACTTGATCTAAAAGCATTCTGAATAATCACGGTTAATTTATCCATTTTATCATTTCTCGGTAGCATCGATCCTTTTTTATTTGGATAATCTTGGATTGTCAAATGTTTTGTTTTTGATAAATATAGAGGTGGCATTTTAATTCAAGTAAATGATCAAGAACAAACCTGTTTTACCATTATTAATATATGACGCTGATTGTACAGTATGTCGACTATGGGTTGACTATTGGAAGTCATTGACCGGTGATAGAGTAAAATTCACTCCTTTTCAAAATGTTGCGGGTGAGTTCCCTGAAATTCCTTTGGAGCATTATAAAAACTTCGTTCATTTCATAACCCCTGAAGGAGAGTTTTTTAAGGGGGCTGAGGCGGTGTTCAGAGTTTTATCTTATTGTAAGGGTAAAGGGTGGCTTTTATGGATGTACGCCAAAATCCCCGGATTCTCGTCTATATCAGAATTAAATTATCGTTTATTTGCGACACATCGATCTTTTCTTTATAGAGTTACTCTACTTTTCTGGGGTAAGGATCTTGGCCCTGAGAGATTTATAATTTCTCGATGGGTCTTTCTAAGGCTTCTGGGGATAATCTACTTCATTGCCTTTTTATCCTTTTGGTTACAGCTTGATGGACTAATTGGTAGTAATGGGATCTCGCCTGCTGACATTTATCTCGGTTCGTTAGATATTAATTATGGTTGGAAGGCCTATTTTAAGATTCCAACCCTTGCCTGGATTAATAACGGTGATTTCTTCTTAGGATTAATCCCATTTGCAGGTATGTTGCTTTCTGGACTACTTATTGCTGGTATTTTGTCTGTTCCTGTGTTAGTAGCATTATGGTTACTATACCTTTCAATAGTGACCATTGGACAGGCATTTATGTCATTTCAGTGGGACGCCTTGCTTCTAGAGGCGGGTTTCCTTGCTTTTTTCTTAGCACCGCTGGGTTTTATTCAGAAGTTAAATCGTGAATCATCTCCCTCTACTATCATCATTTGGTTATACAGATTTCTTCTATTTCGGCTGATGTTCTCTTCGGGGATCGGTAAGTTTGTATCAGGCGATCCAACTTGGCGCGATTTTACAGCACTTAATTATCACTATTACACTCAACCACTTCCTACACCAATTGCATGGTATGTGCATCAACTGCCGGAGTGGTTTCACAAAATATCGGTGGGAACTGTGTTGTTCATTGAAATTGTGATTCCGTTTTTCGTTTTTGCTCCAAGGCGACTTCGCCATATTGCTGGGATTACGATCATGTTGCTACAGGTTCTTATTATGTTTACTGGGAATTACGCATATTTTAATCTGTTAACTATTGCGTTAATCGTCTTGTTATTTGACGACGCCTTTTTTCAAAGCCTTTTACTAAAAAAACTAAAGATAATTAATTTTCAAAAGAAAGCTATTGCTGAATCCAATCTCCGGCGTTCTATCAAAGAAATTGTGTTAGTAGCATTGGCGGCCTTTGTTATCCTTTTAGGCACAATTCAGCTAGTAAGGGTTTTTACAGGCTATAGGAATTTGCCCTCCTTTGTCCAGAATGTTATGCGTTGGGTATCGCCTTACAGAATCGTAAATAATTATGGTTTGTTTACAGGAATGACAACTTCGAGACCGGAGATCATTATCGAAGGAAGTAATGATGGTCAAAATTGGCTGGAATATGGATTTAAATATAAACCAGTTGAGCTGAATAAATACCTTCCGTGGGTTGCTCCCCACCAACCCAGGTTGGATTGGCAAATGTGGTTTGCTGCACTGGGTTCTTATCAAACGAGTCCTTGGTTTCCAAATTTAATGTATCGCATACTCGAGGGTTCACGAGATGTTTTAGAGCTGTTGGATCACGATCCGTTTCCAGATGGGCCGCCCAAATATCTTCGCGCTATGGTTTATGAATATAGGTTTTCAGGTCTAAATACTAAACGTGCTACTGGCAATTTATGGGAGAGAGAATTAAAAGGATTATATTTGCCTGTGCTCACTATTCCTCCTAATTGAAAAGCTTTTAGTTGAAATTCTAGTTGAAAATCGATGATTTAAAGAATAAGTCCTATATGTACTTTGTATCTGTATAGCATTTTCGAATTCTGTCTGACTCATAGAATTTCGTTGTTAACATAATTTATCCTAGTTAATACTAATTTCTTATAGTGATTTAATCTGTGAACTATACGTGAGGCTAAATTTTCAATGGAATTAGAGGTCATTCGACAGGATGATCACATGACGCATTTGGCTCTGAGTGGCAGGTTGGATTTGAATGCTGTTGAGGAGATAGGCTTGAAATTTACGGCAACTGCTGTCTCAAGAAGGAAGCCTACTCTCATCGATATTTCAGAAGTGGAGTACATAGCTTCACTGGGTTTGCGAATGCTGCTGACAGCTGCGAAATCCTTGGACAGATAGGGTGCGAAAATGATGCTTCTGAGTCCTCAGCCGGATGTCGAAGAGGTTTTGAAAACAGTCGGCATCGACAGAATTATGCCTGTTGAGCACGAAAAAGAACGAGCACTTGAAATATTAAAGTTGGGCTAAATATATTTGTTTGTAGCCAGACAGCAATGTTATAGAGTTAAATGATGAGGATAAAGAATTTGACAAAAAACAATTTATGAAGTAGTTGTTAATATATCATGATTAATAATCCTGCTTGGCATATCTAATTGGGCGGATGTATGCCACTTAAAGTTACCTCAACAGAAAAAGAGCCAGGGGTCTTCATGATAGTTCCCGAAGGTTCCCTTGATACTAATACATATTCTATCTTAGAGAAAAGAGTCGATATGATTTTAGAAGGACAGCCAAGAGTCATAGCCCTTGACATGGCATATATAAACTATATTAGCAGTATGGGTGTAAGGGTTGTTATTAAGACGAGAAAAGCACTTAAACAGCATGATGGAAATTTAGTAGTCTTGAATCTTCAACCTCAAGTAAGAAAGGTATTCGAAATTATAAATGCATTACCATCTGAGCAGGTTTTTGCAAGCACGGAAGAATTAGATAAATATCTTGATCGAATGCAGAAAAAAATGACTGGGAATTAGTTACACTCCTCCCTTTATTATTTGTCGATTAAAGCACGTTAATCGTTGGTGGAAGCCGCTCCAAAAATATAATAAGTGTTTCTGGAATTGGCGATGAGCCTCGCTCGTTTCTTCAAAACGCACATGCAAGCCTGTCCAGAGTTTTGATGAAGTGATTAGTCGGCTGAAAATATATAAAGGGTAGAGTAGAGAGCAGGATACAGCAACCTGAGGTCTGGCCTATCTGTTGCCGC
>JALLOG010000008.1 GCA_027717645.1 Desulfobacterota bacterium AH_259_B03_O07 | reverse complement strand
CTTCATATCCTTTGATTCGGTTAAATCTTTTTTTAACGCTTCCGGAATTGATTTTGGCAATTTTTTGAATGCCCGTTTAATCCTTTTCATTTGATAAAAGGATTCTCAAAAGACTAAAAAAATTGAAAATCAATAATTCTGTCCCTGAAGTACCTAACATCTACATTTCGACTGTAAGAAGAAATGCTTGTTTTGAATCCTGTCCAGGGCGAAGTCAAAAGAGAAGTGAAAAATTTCTGTTTCGACAATAGAAGAAATCCCTCATTTGAACGGAGTGAAAATTCTTAAGATCTCTCATGTTCATTCGAGATGACATTACGGGTTCCCTCAGTTACGTTCGGGACATAGTACGAGATGACAAGAAAAGAATTATATTGCTCCGCTGAATGACGTTAGAAATCCTTGAGCAAGCCATAGGGGATTATCGGGCTAGAATAAATTACATTTGTAGTCTAATAAGAAAGCGGTAGTGGAATTGTTTGATTAGTTCTGGTAAGAAATTAGATGAATCATCAATTGTTCATGTGCTAATGTATAACTCGAAGAATGGGGCATAACCAGCTCATGTCACACGTTAAATTAACAGCTTTTGCTTTAAAATTATTATACTTATCTGGGTTTGGCATGAAATTGATTCATGAATAAATGATCATAGGAATTTAATTTGGAAGAGCCCATTTGCGTTCTAAGACCATGTTTTCCTCGTAGCGCTTTATCTCATCTTCATGCTCTAATGAATGAGCGATGTCGTCTAGCCCTTCGAGTAAATTCCTTTTTCCAAATGGATCTATATCAAAATGAATTTCCCATCCATGATCGGCGTGTATGGTTTGTGATTCTAAATCAACGGTAAGCGAATAACCCTTTGTTGAATAGACTTTCAAAAAGAGTTCATCAACTGTGCTCCTATGGAGGGTTATTGGTAAAATTGCATTTTTAAAACAATTATTATAAAAGATATCTGCGAATGAAGGAGCAATTATAACTTTAAAACCATATTCCCTTAATGCCCATGGAGCATGTTCTCTTGAACTCCCGCTTCCAAAATTATCCCTGGTAAGAAGTATGTTTGCCCCTCTATAGTGATCTTTATTTAATTCAAACTCGGGATTTTCAGTCCCATCATCATTGTATCTCCAATCATAAAAGAGAGATTTTCCAAATCCTGTTCTTTCAACGCGTTTTAAAAACTGTTTGGGTATGATTTGATCTGTATCGACATTTATCTTATCTAAGGGTGCTACAGTTCCGCTCACGATTTGTAATGGTTCCATAATGTACCTCGTTAAATTTCTTTATTAATATCCAATTCGCGTACATCCACAAAATGTCCCTCAATTGCTGCGGCAGCGGCCATTATAGGACTTACCAAATGTGTTCTTCCGCCTTTACCCTGACGGCCTTCGAAATTTCTATTAGATGTGCTTGCACATCGGTCACCCGGTGCTAATATATCGGGATTCATACCCAAGCACATACTGCAGCCCGATTCACGCCATTCAAATCCGGCTTCTTTAAAGATCTTATCGATTCCCTCCTTCTCAGCCTCTGATTTAACCATCTGGGAACCTGGAACAACCATTGCTCTCACATCTTGTGCAACTTTCTTTCCTTTAACAATCTTGGCTGCAGCAGTTAAGTCCTCTATTCTGGAGTTGGTGCATGATCCAATAAATACTCTATCTAACTTTATCTCTCGTATGGCTGTGTTAGGAGTAAGTCCCATATAACTGAGTGCACTCTTTGCAGCCTTTTGACTATTAAGATCTGAGAATGTATCTGGGTCAGGAACATAACCGGTTACATCTGTAACCATACCCGGGTTGGTACCCCAACTAACCTGAGGAGCCATGGAAGATGCATCAAGTGTTACAGTCTTATCAAAGGTAGCGCCTTCATCTGTTTTAAAACCTCTCCACGATTCTACAGCATCATCAAAGTCTTTTCCTTTTGGTGCATAACGCCTTCCTTCAATATATTTAAATGTCTTCTCGTCCGGAGCAATGATTCCCGCGCGTGCTCCTGCTTCTATAGACATGTTGCAAATCGTCATCCTCTCTTCCATCGACAGGGCTTCTATTGCTTCGCCTCTATACTCAATTACTGTCCCGGTTGCGCCGGCAATTCCGATATGTCCTATAATACTTAATATTATATCTTTTGCAGTTACACCCTGTGTCCTTTTTCCCTTTACCTTGACTTCAAAGACTTTAGGTCGGTTTTGCCTAAGACATTGGGTTGCAAGAACGTGTTCAACTTCGCTTGTCCCAATACCAATCGCCAGTGCACCAAAGGCTCCATGGGTTGATGTATGACTATCTCCGCAAACTATTGTCATACCCGGCTTTGTCAATCCAAGCTCCGGTCCAATTACATGGACGATTCCCTGAAGATCACTATTCGTAGTAAGTCCAAATAAGGTAATACCATATTCATTACAATTTTCCCTTAGTGTATCCATTTGCTTTTTCGAGATTGGATCATCGATTGGAAGAGATCTATCGTGTGTAGGTACATTATGATCTTTAGTTGCAAATGTTAGATCAGGCCTCCTTACTCCTCTGCCGGAAAGACGAACACCCTCGAATGCTTGTGGGGAAGTAACCTCATGAACAAGATGTAAATCTATATAAAGCAGAGTTGGTTTGTCCGGTTCCTCTAGAACCACATGCGATTCCCATATTTTATTAAATAGAGTTTTAGCAGCCATTTAATTTTCCCTCAGATCGTTATCAAATGAATAATTATACCCAAAAAAAGAATCTGTTAAATCCAGTATTGAGCATAAACACTTTTCTTAGCTGAAATAGGCTGTACATCTCAACCTAGGACAGACATTTTTCGGGGGTTACTTTTCCCTGATCCCAAATTTGTCCTGAGATTTGTATCAGGGTTAATTTTAGTATTTCTATCTAGATGCTCGAGCGAGCTCAGCATGACTTGGCGTTGGGATAAGAAATTGTAAGTGGGCATTAAAAACTTCACGAGGAGGCCTGTCCCGAGTTTAATCGACGGGACTCATTGGCTACCCTAAGTCAGCTGTAATTATGATTCAAATTTGAAGGCTGATCTTCCTAAGTACCTGGCTTCACTCCCAAGTTCTTCTTCTATTCTTAGAAGTTGATTATATTTCGCCGTCCTATCACTCCTTGACGCCGAACCGGCTTTAATTTGCCCAGAATTAGTTGCTACTGCAATATCTGCGATGGTCGAGTCTTCGGTTTCTCCAGAACGATGGGATATTATATAAGTGAATCCTGCACTAGACGCCATATTGATAGCTTCGAGTGTCTCGGTGAGTGTTCCAATTTGATTAACTTTTATTAATATAGAATTTGCGACTCCCTCTTTGATTCCCTTTTCTAATCTCCTTGTATTTGTGACAAAAAGGTCATCTCCAACGATCTGTACGGATTTGCCAAGCTCTTTTGTTAATAGCTTCCATCCTTTCCAATCGTCTTCAGCCATCGGATCTTCGATCGAAATAATTGGGTATTTCTTAACCCAGCCTTTATATAAATCCGTTATCTTATCTGCTTCCAATTTTTTATTTTCTATCTGATATTTGCCATTTTTATAGAACTCACTTGATGCGACATCGAGGGCTAATGCAATATCTTGACCAACCTGATATTTCGCCTTGTGTATTGATTCTAGGATACATTCAATGGCTTCTTCATTTGATTTTAGATTTGGAGCAAAGCCTCCTTCATCACCTACAGAAGTCGAATAATCCTTTTTCTTCAGAATTGCCTTTAGATTTTGAAATACCTCAGCTCCAGCCCTTATAGCTTCTGAAAATAAATTAAACCCGATGGGAACAATCATGAACTCCTGAATGTCCAGATTGTTATCGGCGTGCGCCCCTCCGTTAATTATATTCATAAGAGGAGTTGGGAGGATATTCGCCGATACGCCTCCAATATAACTGTAAAGTGGAACTCCTTGGGAGTTAGAGGCAGCCTTAGCTACTCCGAGTGAAACCCCTAGGATAGCGTTTGCTCCTAGTCTTGATTTATTGGGTGTTTTATCGAGATCTATCATTTTGTTATCTATGGAGCTTTGGAAAGTCACATCCATCCCTATTATCTTGGGTGCTATTATGTTGTTGACATTTTTAACAGCTTGTAAAACACCCCGTCCCATAAACCTCTTTTTATTTTTGTCCCTAAGCTCAATTGCTTCGTGGATTCCAGTTGAGGCACCTGAGGGTACCGCGGCTCTTCCAACCGAACCATCATCGCATATTACGTCTACTTCAACTGTTGGATTGCCACGAGAATCCAAAATTTCTCTTGCCTTTATAGAAACGATCTTCACCACTTTATTCGGACCTCCGGTAATATTGTAATTTTTTAGGGGCAAATTACCATGAGAGAAAGTTATTATCAATGTTATTGTAAAGTTTTGATATAATTGAAATTCTAGATAATTTAAACAAGTTGTAAGTATGTACCTATTAATTTAGTATTTGATACTTATTCCATGTGATAATGGAATAAATTCAGAAATCGAGTATAAGCATTTATAAACTTATGTCTATACATTGATTAAATTTATTTATAAAATGAACGATGCAAGGATAGAGGATAGTCTTTATATTTAATTATGAGCCCGTCAAGAAGTATTAAGGTGTTGATGCTGTGCTATGAATTTCCGCCTCTAGGTGGAGGAGGAGCTAAGGTAGTTTATGGATTAACTAAGGAGTTGGTCAATCTGGGTCAAGAGGTTGATCTGGTTACAATGGGATTTAGAGGCCTTCCTAAATACGAACAAATAAATGGTACTAATATATATAGAGTTCCTTGTGTTAGGGCCAGAGAGTCAGTTTGGTCTATACCTGATATGGTTTCCTACACATTATCTGCTATTCACTAGGTATTACGATTTCAGGGAGCCTCGGTTGCAATTCCACGGGCTGTAAACAGAGGAGAGCTTGATGAAATTTTAGGATCGCTTACTGCGCCACTCCTAACAAGCGAAGAACTCGAAAGGATTAAATTACTATCCCGATACTAGTCTTAGCAGAAGCGAACGCAATTTTGGAATCACGGTCTAGTAAGTATTAGAAATCTGATTATTCAGGCTGGAGTGCAAAATGATGAATTATTCTGAGCCGCAAAAAAGTTTTGCTAATGAAGTTCGTCAGGAAGAGGAGAAAATAAATCTTGCCAAAGCTGCTCTTCTTTTGGCCGAATCCGTTGAGTACCCCAACTTGAATTGTAATGAGTATTTAAAAAGGATCGATTTAATGGGTAGAGAAGTTAAAGAGAGAATCGGGAAGAAGGCTGACCCGTATAATTTGATTGAATTAATTAACAATTATCTTTTTATCGATCAAGGCTTTCACGGAAATGAGGAGGACTACTATGATCCAAAAAATAGTTTCCTAAATGATCTCTTGGACAGGAGAACAGGGATTCCAATTACACTTTCCGTTCTTTATATGGAAATTGCTAGTAGAATTGGATTATCTTTAGCAGGAGTAGGTTTTCCGGGACATTTTATTCTGAAATACGAGGAAACAGCAGAAGTGATTCTAATTGATCCATTTAACAAGGGGAATACTCTTTCTGAGGAGGACTGCCAGACTATATTGAATAGAGTTTATTTAGGAAGAGTCCAGTTTCAAAAAGAAATGTTGCGATCGACGTCAAAGAAGCAAATAGCCACCAGAATTCTTCATAATTTAAAGAATATTTACATCGATTCTAAAAACTTTCTTAAGGCTCTTCGGGTTGTAGATATGCTTCTAATTATTAATCCTAAGTCCAGCCTAGATATTAGAGACCGAGGACTTCTATATTATAATCTCGAGTGTTTTTCTCAGGCGCTTTCTGACCTTGAAACATATATAAGGTTGTCACCAAAATCTCCAGATAACGAAGAAATACGGAATTATATTCCTATTTTAAGGAGTCTCACAGAGAAGATGAATTAAACAACATTACCAGTTGTGTTAATTCTTTTCCTTTTTAAAAATGGGCTAAAATATTTATGGCTAGTTTGAATAAATTTCGGCTATCCTATATAAAGTTGGATTGTAACAATTAGTTCGGTAAACTTCATAAATTTTAAAATTCGAGGGCCATTTGAATGAATAATCTGGAAAAAGTGAAATTGTGCTTAATAAACTTATCAATTGTATTGATCCTGGCAGTTACATCTTGCGCCGTTGGGGATGATACACCACCAAATCAAATTACGGATTTACGAACTGATCAATTAGCGAGACTATTAGATTGGACAGCTCCTGGGGATAATGGGCCTAGGGGTAGAGCCTCAATTTATTTTATAAGATTCTTTGACAGTGTAACACTCGCAAGTCTTGGGATTACATTAACTGAAGGAGAAACTTGCGAGAGTATAGAACAAATATTACAAGATAACTTTAGTGAAGGGATTCAAGTTCCCGAATTCATTCAACCTCAGTCTGCAGGGGAAAGCGAGTGTTTTCCAGCACCTAGATTTGATATAACCGGAGATGATATATTTTGTTATTTGATACAGTCCAGTGACGAAGTAGGGAATCTTTCACAACCGTCAAACGCTACTGAGGTAGTAACGTTTTTACAAACGGTTAGAATACAGGATCCGGATAGCGATTGTCCGATGGGATTTTCAATTGGGGCCGGTAATGTTACTAATACTCAAGAAGATGAGGACGATGGAATAGCTAGAAATGATATTTTAATAGGGGATCCGTGTAGTGGAATGGTATATATTTTCTTTGGTCGCGGTAATATCGCGGAAGGTTCTCCGGATAATATCCTCGATGTTTCATCCGCTGACGTAACTATCATAGGTAGTATAGAAGATGGATTTGGAGCATCTGTTACAGGAACTGGAGATTTTGGTGGTTCGGGACCTTTTTTGGATGAGATAGCAATAGGAGCTCCGGGGTTTGATGGTGAGAGGGGAGAGGTTTTTATAATATTTGGTAGTAATGATTTTCCAGAAGTAATTAATTTAACTGCAGGTGATCAGCCTGACTTCCTAATCACCGGAGAGAATCAGGGGGATGAGTTCGGTATTGAAACTGTTGGGTTTGCGAATGTTGATAGGAGGGGTGATGAATTCTTTGTAGGTGCACCGGGTGCTAATTTCGAAACCGGAAAGACATATAGATTCGAAGGAGACGACTTGAGTGGCAATGTTATACCAGCAAATGATGCAACAGGAATAATAATAGGTCAATCACCTGGGGATAGGTTTGGTTCTGCTATTACGGATGCGAGTGGAATCGGGGGGAGCTCCACTAGAGAATATGCTATTAGCTCTGTAGGTTCAGGTAAAGTCAATGTTTTTTTTAGTAACGTCAATGGAGTGAAAGATCTTGCAACCGATACATCTGACGTTGTAATAATTCAAGGGGATGCATCAGATGTGTTTGGAGCGTCTGTTTCCGGTGGGGGAGATATAGATGAAGATGGGGACGGGGACAGCGACCTTATTATAGGCGCCCCTGGAGCTAATATGGATACTGGATCTGTGTTTCTCTATTCAGGAGAAGCATTAGACAATGCAAACAATACTGGGATTGAACCAAACTTTTCAACTGAGTTCACAGGAATAGAAACTGGTGATCTTTTTGGAACTTCTCTGGTGGTTTTAAATAATCTCACTCCTGAAGTCACCACGGATAAAAGACCCACTGCTACCGTTGTTGTGTTGGAACAATCAAATGCCGATTTTGCTGTAGGAGCTCCATGTTCTGTTGGAGCTCCATGTTCTGTTGAGGGTAGAGAATTTGTATTCTTGGGCCGCGATGATTTTCCACCCGTTGTCAGTGCACAAGACGCCGATGTTATCTTAAATGGTGTTGAGCCTGATGAGATGAATTTTGGGCTTCAAACTCAGGACCTTGGAGATGTAAACGGTGATTTGATAGAGGATTTTGGCGCATCAGGAAATGATTTTGTAAGGGTAGAATTTTAATATAAAAACATCCTATCCTTATCTACTGGACATTCATTCAAGTTGTAACCGGAATAACTACAGAATCAAAGTTAGTGCTTGATGTCATCAATTTTGCTGTTTCAAATTAATTTACCGTCACTAATTGATACTATTCTATTTGCATTCTTAGCGATGTCTTTCTCATGAGTTATGATTATAATTGTTTTACCCTGATCATTGAGATTCTTGAAAATTTCAATTATCTCTTGACTTGTCTTGGTATCTAAGTTTCCAGTTGGTTCATCTGCTAATAGCATGCTTGGTTTGTTAACAATTGCCCTTGCAATTGCAACTCTCTGTTGCTGTCCACCGGAAAGTTGGGAAGGTAGGTGATGTTCTCTTCCCTCGAGCCCTAATAGATTGAGGGCTTCTTTAGCAATTTCTATCCTTTTAGTTGATGGAGTGCTGTTATAAATAAGTGGGAGTTCGACATTTTCAATTGCAGATGCTCTTGAAAGCAGGTTGAAGTTCTGGAAAACGAATCCAATTTTTTTATTTCTGATCTCTGCGAGCTCGTCCTTTTCTAAGGTATTAGTATTATCCCCTTCGAAGATATAATTTCCTCTTGTCGGTTTATCCAAACAACCGATTATATTCATTAGTGTGCTTTTGCCTGAACCTGAGGCGCCCACGACTGATACAAATTCACCTTCCTTAATATTGATGGAGACGCCCCTTAATGCGTGAACATCTACGTCACCCATTTTATATATCTTATGTATATCCTGTAGCTCAATAACTTCGTCCATACCACTAAAATCTTCTGGGTTTGGGAAGGACTAAAGGACCAAAATGTTCCGAATTTGTGCTGCCCTTTTGGACTGCTTCCGTTATTACCTCTTGACCTTCCTTCATTTCTCCATCGGAAATTTCTGTATATATGGCATCACTAATACCAGGCTCAATAGATAATGCTTTAAAACGTCCATTTTTTGAAATTGTCCAAACTACTGCGCCATCAGTTAAGTTATCGGGATTCTGCTCAAATGCATCAGAATCAGGTGGTATAAACCTTAGGGCAGCTGTAGGTACTCTCAGGACATCCTTTCTGTTGGCGACTAGAATGTTCACTTCCGCAGTCATACCTGGTTTTAACTTGTGATCCTCATTGTTTATTAAGACCACGACATCATAAGTTACTACATTATTTGTAGTTATTGGCTCGTTTCTTACCTGCCAAACAGTCCCCTTAAATTTTTGATCAGGGTATGCATCGACCGTAAAAGCGGCTTCTTGGTCATCTTTAACCATTCCAATATCGGCTTCACTTACATGTACATCCACTTTCATATTTGTCAGATCGTTTGCTATAACGAAAATAGGATCGCCCTTGCTTGAATTGACATATTCTCCAACGCTTACATCCCTTGAGATAATTACACCGTCAATTGGAGAGCGAATTGTTGTAGAATTAAAATTTGCCTCTGCTATTCCTAATTCTGTCTTTGTTATCTTAAGCTGCTCCATCGTGGTGATATAGTCCAGTCTGGAATTATCTAACTCATATTTTGAAATCCTATCTGGATCTTTGTTTAGTTCTCGATACAATTCAAATATCTTTTTCTTCTTATCAGCATCTACCTTGGCTTTTTTGAGAGTTGCTTTTGCTTGTTTTACTTGAAATTCATAGTGAGTGGGGTCGATACGAGCGAGCACCTCACCCTCTATTACAATGGAGTTAAAATCTACATATATTTCGTTAACCGCCCCTGAAACCTGCGCTGCAACCTCTACCATGATCATAGGGTTAATCGTTCCAGCAGCCGAAATGTAGGATATGATATCCCCTCTATCAATTGTTGCCGTATTGAAAGCATATGAGTAAGAACTGCTGCGAAATATTTTATTTGTAAAAAAAACGACTACTATCAAAGCAATGGCCAAAATGGTTATTACAATTATCTTTCTTCTATTCATTGTTTTGAACCTTCACCAATCATTCAGATTACACGATACCAGTACAGCAACTTTTTAAATTAAACTTTAACTTTCTTTATTGATTAATATTAGCGCTATCAATGCTGCCATTAATTATCAAGAAACATACTGATTCTGATTTCTAACAAGTAATTATTTAATTTTGAATAATATTGTAATTTCTCTTATATGAAGAATAATTGGTTTGACATTAAATTCAAAGTAAAGAATTTAATAAAATATCCTTAAATGTAAACACAAAAATATGTGCCATCATAACATTCGAATTTTTTAAATCTTTAAAGAAAATATTATTCCAACTCTTTATTTAAAACTCCTGCAACTTTTTCTAGATTAGTAACTGCTATATTATATAAGAATACCGTATCATAATACTCGGCCCCTTCTCTAAGATATGTTCCGATCGAATTCATTAATTCGTTTACATTTCCAATACCTAAATCATAATTTGAAGTTGCATTTCGTAAGAGTGTTCTTGCTGCTCTAAAGCCTTCTCTCTCATTATTTACATTATCCTTATTCTCTTGCATATCAAGATATGCTTTTTTCACCTCAAGATCTATTTCTTGAAGAAAGGCATCCTTCTCCTTAATGGATTTTGAATACTCAGCTCTCGCCTCACTTAAATCCGCCGAGATAAAGTAGTTAAGAACTTGTCTTATACCAATTCCCGCACCACCAATAAATGTATCTCTGTACAATGTCGATTGGCTATACCTTATTGTTCCACCGACAAAGATTGTCGGATAGTATTCGCTCTTTTCTCTCTTTATTGAACTCAGTTTAGCTTCAAGGCCGGCATTTATGGCTTTAATCCTGGGTCTGTCCTCAATGGCTTTATTCTTATAATAACTTAGCTCATTCGCCTCAAACTCGACTGGCTCTAAGGCGTACGATTCTATGTCAAAATCGCTATTTTCTTCAATCGATAACATTTTCATTAGCTCTGCTCTTACAATATCTATCGACTTTCGCGAACTGACAAGATGTTTATCGATATTCGAAACCAAAATTTTTAGGTTGAGCTTGTCTATCTGAGTTGCTTTTGGTGAGCCGACACTCACTAGCTCTTCTACATTGGAAAGCAATTTCTTGGCATTGTCTCTTTCTTCTGTAGTTAAATCATTTAAAGTATGAGCCAGCTGAAGATTGAAATATGCATTTTTTGCCCGGGCAATTGTTTCATTTCTGGCCTCGCTTATGTTTGCAATAGTGACTTCTACACCCTTTTTAGCTTTTTTCTCGTCTGCGCTTATCTTTCCGAATGTATAGATCGGTTGAAAGAGATCGGCCCTGATTACGTTGAATATGCCTCCCGTTAGCACTGCTCCCTCAAATTGTGGATATTTTTGGGCCCGAGCCTTTTTAACTTTACTCTCGGAAATATCTAGATCCCTATTGTGAACCTCTAAACTGGGACTCACTTTGACCACTCTTTCTACAATTTCCTCCAAGGTAAAGGTATTTTCATTTGCGACGGCCATCGGTGTGAGAAGCAGCAGAGTGTAAATCGCTAATGTTATTTTCATTTCTAAAACCTCCTTAAGTTTCTCGATACTGTCATTTGTCATTATATAACAACTTTAGTTAATTTTAATGCTGGTTGCTCATTTAGAAACTATTAATATCGAAAGGAAACCTCAGGTGATTCATCCATTGGCTAGCTTGTATACGTTAATTGGGGAGTAAGGATTTCCAATTGCAAAATCATCACTTTAAGTACTTTTTTGAGTAATATATAGTAGTTACAACCCATATAAACACACAAATTCTAATAGTTTGTGGGCGTTTTTTGATTATTAGAGTGTGTTGTTTGCCCTATATCCAAACTTCACATAGCTCGTTGTCTTACTTCCTTGTTAATATCATCATTATATTTATCGTCAACTTTTGGTGTATTCCTGAGCATTATAGGATAGATTTTGAATTAGGGCGGTTGCAACAATTCTCTTTTTAAATAAAATACCGATATGACCTTAGGAATTTATGTTCATATTCCATATTGTATAAAAAAATGTCCCTATTGCGATTTTAATTCCTTTGGAGTTGGAAAACAAATACCTGAGATTGAATATACAAATGCAGTATTAAATGAGGTTGAATTGTATCGTGAATTGATCGAGGATCTTCAGCTCAGTTCAATATATTTTGGTGGAGGAACGCCTTCCTTATTTTCAGCCGATAGTATAGGAAAGATAATCGATAAAATTAATAAGCTGACTAACACGAGATACCCTATTGAAGTTACAATAGAGGTGAATCCTAAGACTGCAAATATTGAAAAATTTAATTCCTTTAGAGATGTCGGGGTTAATAGAATCAGCGTCGGCCTTCAGTCTTTATCAAATAGGAAATTGAAAGTCTTAGGAAGAGAAAATTCACCATATGATACGTATAGACTTTTTGAGAATATAATTAAAGCACGATTTGTCAATTATAGTTCAGATTTAATGTATGGATGTTCATATGAATCTCTAAAGGAATGGGAATCAGACCTTGAGATGGCGCTAGAATTTGAAACTACTCATATATCTGCATACTGCCTAACAATAGAGGAAGATACAGCATATGGCTCAATGTACGCAAAGGGAGAACTACCTCTCCCTAGTGAGGAAACTCTATCCGATATGTTTATGTTAGCATCTGAACTTCTTGAATGTGCTGGCTACTATCAATATGAAATATCCAATTTTGCCAAAAACGGATTTGAATGCAAACATAATTTACTTTATTGGAGAGGAGACAATTACCTAGGAGTGGGGGCTGGGGCACACTCTCATATTAAGCCAAGTGATTACCCGGTCTGGGGTGAACGGTGGGCAAATATAAAAAGTCCGTCGCTGTACATGAAGAAGGTATTTCGAGGCTCGAAGCCGGTTGTATTTCAAGAGGTTTTTGAAAGAGAAACTGCCATTAAAGAAAAAGTTCTCATGGGGCTTAGATTAAGAGAAGGTGTCAGTTTATCAGTGTTAGCGGAAAAATTTGGTGTAAATCTTATTACGGATAATGTTCTCAGGCTTGTTGATGAAGGTTTCTTAGATATATCCCATGATTCACTACGAGTTAGTAAAAAAAGCCTTCTACTATCAGATGAACTTATTTATAAAGTTATTGATTCGGTTGTTTATTGATATTTTTATCCTAGATAGTGTTTGTAATCACCTAATTCTAAATAGAATTTTCCTTTATCTTGCCTTAGATATTTAGTAAATTCGTAATATGCTGGTCTTGTAAACCTCGCATCAAATTCTCCACCTTTAACCTTTGTATAAGGAATGTTCTCTTTATTCATTTTGAGTGAATTTAGTACAAGTTTTTCTTCGGTTCCATCGTTCAGAATTAAATAAAATCCATCCTTACGTTTATCTATCATTTTTACAACAAAAGGTGTATCTTCTACAATCGCATAAATCCTTCCCATTCCCTCTTCTATGTAGTATCTTCCTTTTTTATCACGTCTGAGGTGCCTATTGTTGTAAAGATAAGTCCACTTATGAAGAACTGGAATGCCATCTTGAAACCATCTCCCTTCTTTATCAATATAAATTCTTGGCCTAAATTTATCATTTTTTTTCTCCCTCATTTCACTTTTAATATAACAAATTCGAAATGACAAATTAAATTTGTTTGCATAACTGTTAAATTACTTATTTACTACTTCAATGTTCTTGAATTAGTTTCAGTTTAGGGTTACAACTTTTAATGTAATGGATGAGTGGACGTACTGGATTGCCCTGAAACTTGTTGAGGGTATTGGTGAAGTCGGAATTAAGAATCTGATATCAAAATTTCATAACCCAAAAAGAGTATTTGAATCCGCTGTAAACGAACTTGAAAAGGTGGATGGTATTGGACCTAAAACTGCTCAATCAATCAAAAGTTTTAGTGGTTGGGAGAGCGTTGAGAAAGAAATTCGTGACATAGATAGATTAAGATTGAAGCTATTAGTTCTCACCGATTCATCCTATCCAAAAAATCTTTTTAATATTTTTTATTCTCCACCCTTAATTTATTTAAAAGGTGATCTTCTGCCAGAGGATGATTTAGCAGTTGCTATTGTAGGGAGTAGGATTACTGATCGATATGGAAAAATTGTTACAGAGATCATTTCAACTGAACTTGCTTCCAGTGGGATAACCATAGTTAGTGGAATGGCTCGTGGTATAGATTCAGTTGCACATGCTTCTGCACTTAAAGCTGGCGGTAGGACAATAGCAGTTTTAGGCTCTGGCGTAGATGTTATTTATCCACCTGAAGGTAAAAAGCTTTATGACGAGATTTCTAATAATGGTGCTGTGATATCGGAATTTTCACTTGGATCAGCTCCTGACGCAGTAAATTTCCCTAAAAGGAATAGATTAATTAGCGGTCTTTCACTTGGTGTTATAGTAACGCGAGCTACTGAAAAGAGTGGATCACTAATAACAGCCTCATTTGCCCTTGAACAAAATAGGGAAGTATTTGCTGTACCGGGTAACGTTACTTCTAGACTTAGTCGAGGGACGCATATGCTCATAAAGCAGGGGGCAAAACTAGTCGAAACTGTTGACGATATTATGAATGAGATAGAAGCATTTAAAAATTTAAAAACAAATCGTTCATCTGAAGAAAACGTCAATGTTCCTCCCGAGCTTAATGATGATGAAAGAACGATTTACTCTGTTTTAAAGAATGATCCCATTCATATTGATGAAATCATAACAATGACTGGTATCAATTCTGCAAAGGCATTATCTATACTTCTTTCATTGGAACTAAACGGCCTACTTACACAACTTCCGGGTAAGATGTTTCAGCTCAAGCATTTTTAAAAGGTTGAAACAATAAAAACTGATGCAGATTAGTGATATTATGATATCCTTAATCACAATTATCAAAAGGAGATCCTATGAATATAGCTATAATAGGAACTGGATATGTCGGCCTTGTTACAGGCTCTTGTTTTGCTTCTAGTGGAACCAATGTTATAGGCGTAGATAAAGATAAAAATAAAGTTAAAGGTCTATTAGAGGGCAAGGTCCCTTTTTACGAGCCTGGTCTTGGGGATCTCGTTCGTACTAACATAGCTGAAGGACGTCTTCATTTTACGTCGGATATATCAGATGCTGTTGAAAAATCTTTGATTGTTTTTATTGCAGTTGGTACCCCGCCAAATTCTGATGGATCTGCCGATGTTGGGTTAGTATTGGATGTTGCAAGATCCATTGCAGAATTTATGAATGAATACAAAATAATAGTGACCAAGAGTACAGTTCCTGTTGGAACTACGGAAATGGTACGTAAAATGATAAGGGAAAACACTGATAAGGAGTTTGATGTAGCTTCAAATCCCGAGTTCCTAAAAGAGGGATCGGCAGTAGAAGATTTCTTGAAACCAGACAGAGTAGTAATTGGTATAGATAAAGCTTCGGTGGGAAATACTCTTAAAGAACTTTATTCACCATTTATGAGATCAGCGGATAGAGCAATTGTTGTATCCATTAGATCGGCAGAGCTTTCCAAATATACGGCCAATGCGATGCTTGCAACTAGGATCTCTTTCATGAATGAAATAGCTAATCTTTGCGAGTTAGTTGGAGCAGATATTTCAGAGGTGAGGCATGTTATAGGAGCCGATCACAGAATAGGGCGTCATTTCCTATTTCCCGGGATTGGGTATGGAGGCTCGTGTTTTCCGAAGGATGTAAAGGCTCTCATACGAACAGCACAGGATAGAGACTTCGAGCTTAAGATCTGTAAGGCTACGGATGAAGTTAACGCGAGTCAAAAAACGTTATTCTGGAGAAAGATAGAAGGTTACTTTGGTGGAGGATTTAAAGACAAGAGAATTGGGGTTTGGGGTCTTTCATTTAAACCTAGGACCGATGATTTAAGGGAAGCACCATCAATATATTTTATTGAAAAGCTCTTATCCAAAGGCGCCGAAATTACAGTACATGATCCTGTTGCAATAAAAAACGCAAAGATATCTTTCGGTAAAAAATTGAAATATGCAGAATCCAACTACGATGCGTGCCACGGTGCTGATGCCCTTATTATACATACTGAGTGGAACGAATACAGACAGCCTGATTTCGAGAGAGTCAAAAAACTCATGAGATCACCTGTGATATTTGATGGGAGAAATTTATATAATTCCAAAACAATGAAAAAGCTTGGTTTCAGTTATTTTGCGGTTGGTATTAATGATTTCGAAAATATCAAATTGGACAACAGCAAAGAATCGGTTAATAGTAAGCGTACAAATAAAGTGAGTCGGAAGACGTATTAATTTCTTTGAAACATAGGTTTCTAAAGAATGTTTATTAATTATAATTCACAATTTAGTTTCAGCTAAAATTTTGATTTCTTGATGCTGGAAGAATTGAAGCACTTAAACGTAAGCTATCGATGTTAATTGATATACTGTTACGAACGGTATAGGTTGATTAATACTGATTGTCTAAAGTTATCACACTTTTTGAACAATCTAGTTACCTGTTGTTAATCTCAGCCAGATGATTTTATTGAAATTGTAGGTTAGAACATTATATTGGATATTATTATAAAAAAATTGACATATTGAATCTAATGATATTATGATTAATCTGAAAATTAAATGCTTATTCTAATGGAGATTTAATGTCAAAGTCACTAATTATAGTTGAGTCACCAGCTAAGGCAAAGACCTTAAAAAAATATCTCGGAAAGGATTATGATGTTGAGGCCTCGTCTGGACATCTTATTGATCTGCCCACAGGTGAACTTGGGGTAGATGTAGAGAACAATTTTGAACCTCATTATGTTGTTATCAAAGGCAAGAAGAAATATTTAAATAACCTAGCCAAGGCTGTAAATGGAGTTGAAAAGGTTTATCTTGCATCCGATCCTGATAGGGAAGGAGAAGCCATTGCCTGGCATATTGCAAAAAGACTAAAGTTAAATGATAAGGCATACAGGGTACTTATCTACGAAATTACTGAAAAAGGCGTACTTGATTCATTAAAAAACCCCACGTCACTCAGCCAAGACAGGTTTGAAGCCCAACAGGCAAGAAGGATTCTGGACAGACTTGTTGGGTATCAGGTCAGTCCAATACTATGGAAAAAAGTTAGAAGGGGTCTAAGTGCGGGTAGGGTGCAAAGTGTTGCACTCAGGATTATTGTTCAAAGAGAAAGAGAAATAGAAAACTTTAAATCTGAAGAGTATTGGACTGTTGAATCAAGATTAAAGCGTATAGCGGATGATGATAAAGAGTTTTTTGAGGCAATGCTTACAAAGTATGATGGACAGAAAGTGAAAATCAACAATAGTGATCAAGCGAACAGTATAGTTGAAGCTATAAGGAATGAGAGATTTTCGGTTTCCTCTGTAGAAAAAAAGGAAAGACAAAGAAATACATTACCTCCCTTTATCACAAGTACCTTACAGCAAGAAGTCTCTAGGAAAGTGAGATTTTCTGTCAAAAAAACAATGGCTATTGCTCAGAGGCTTTATGAAGGAATAGAACTTGGAGATGAAGGTCCAATGGGACTCATAACATATATGAGAACAGATTCAGTCAGGATTGCGGATCATGCGATAGGCGAAGGCAGGTCATATATAACTGAAAAATACGGTATGGAATATCTTCCTAAAAGACCGAATTTATTCAAGGTTAAAAAATCAGCGCAGGACGCACATGAGGCGATTAGACCTACATCTATCCTCAAAACCCCTGATTCGGTTAAAGCTTTTTTAACAGATGAGCAATTCCAAATCTATAAACTTATCTGGAAAAGATTTATAGCGTCACAAATGAATCCTGTGGTTTATGATCAAACTACAGTGGATATTGTGGCTGGAAAGGCAGTTCTTCGTTCTACCGGTTCAATCGTTAAATTTCCCGGATTTAGCGTAGTATACATGGAAGGAAAGGAGGAGGAGGAAACAAAAGATAAATGGGAAAACAAGAAGCTTCCTGACCTTACTGTAGGTGAGGAATTAAATTTATTAGAGCACGAGGGTAAACAGCATTTTACCCAACCTTCACCAAGGTATACGGAAAGTTCGCTTGTAAAAGAACTTGAAGAAAAAGGAATAGGACGTCCTTCAACATATGCTACAATTCTTTCTACGATTGAGGAGAGGGAATATGTTGTCAAGGAAAAGAATAAGTTAAAACCGACGGTTTTAGGGCGCTCGGTAAATGATTTACTTATCGAAGGATTTCCGGAGATAATGGACATTCAATTCACAGCTGAGATGGAAGAAAAGCTGGATAAAGTCGAAGACGGAAATGTGAACTGGGTTGATTTATTAACAAATTTTTATCGGGGGTTTTCCTCTAGACTAGGCGAAGCAGAGAGCTCAATGAAGAGCTTAAGGAAGGAAGGGATACCGACTCCTATAGAATGCTCAGATTGCGGTGCAACAATGACTATTAAGTGGGGAAAGAGGGGGGAATTCCTATCTTGTTCGAGGTATCCAGAGTGTAAGAACGCCAAAAAGTTTGAATATGGAAGTGATGGAGAAATAAAGATCATAGAAGAAGTTGTACCAGAGGTCAGACCCGACATTGTATGTGATTTATGTGGAAAACCAATGGCAGTGCGTAAGAGTAGATATGGCAAGTTTCTTGGTTGTACAGGTTATCCTGGGTGTAGGAACATTAAGAGAATTGATTCTGTGATTGAAGATGAGAAGGTATCGGGAAAGGGAAGTGGCGATAATAAAAAACAACCATTTAAAGAAAAGACCTATAAGAGTAAAATAGTTAGTGGAGAACAATAGTCAAAGCTTTATCCTTTCCAAAAGGTTTTCCATTAATCATTTCCCCCCTTATTTTCATGTTATACTTGCTATTATTGCCGTCCAAAATAGGCAATAAATGTGCATCACACCTTAATGAATAAGTAAACGTAACCCTATGGAGGTTTTATACCTCGGGGAGGATAAGAATTTCAGTTATCCTCTATGCCGCTTCTTATTATGTGTAATGCTCTCTTTTTTATTTTGTATTTGAAACCTTCTAAATCAACGAACATTCGATCTAAAACCTATTTTGGACGGGTGCGACTTGTTTTAGCAATAAAAAAAACGAATTATACTTGATAAGATTCTACAAGTCCTAGTAAAATCATTAATAATGAATGCAGAGCTTCTAACAATACTCGAAGCGCTAGAAAAGCCACTTAGATTTGTATCAAAAGCAGATTTTCAAAATATCACTAAAGTTAAGGACCTGGATCAGTTGGTCCAAGATTTGGCCTTAAAAGCTCTTTCCCTGAGTTTAAATGAACAACAAATAAAAGTTATACAATCGTTTAGGGAATCTTTTAAGGTGTATAAAAGATTAGATGAGGATGATAAAAAGGGTTTAATCAATAGGACATTAAATACGATTTTTGAATTAAAGGGAAAAGGACAGAATTACAAGACTCCCATCTCAACTGAGTATATGAAGGTTTCGAAATTGGACTCCGACATAGATGACTTATCTAAGATCTCTATTCAATTTGTAAAGGGCGTGGGTCCAAGGATAGCTAAGACCTTGGCAAAGAAGGGAATTATAACAGTTGAAGATTCTCTCTATTATTTCCCTAGGAAGTACGAGGATAGAAGACTGATTAAGAAAATTTCTGCCCTATCCCCTTATATGCGGGAAACGGTTATGGGGACTATAGTACTCAGTGGGAGAGTGAGATTAAGATCAAGAGGAATCTATCAGGTAATAATATCAGATGGAACTGGTACAATTGCCCTAATTTGGTATCAATTCAACTCGAAGTATCTGAACTCCACATACAAAAAGGGATCATTCGTTATATTGAGCGGAGATATTACTATAAGTAAATATAATAATTCACTTCAAATTATCCATCCTAGTCCTGATGATGTGGAGATTATTGAAAAAGGTCAAGACATCGAAAAAGATATGCTCAACTTCAATAGAATTGTTCCTATTTATCCACTGACAGAAGGGATTAAACAAAGGCGAATCAGGAGGATTGAGAGTACGGTAATAGAAAACTACCGAGATAAAATAACTGATTTTATACCAAATGATTTAATGAAAAGAAATCGTGTTATGAGCCTAGGGGAAGCAATAAAAAGGGTTCATTTTCCGGATGGGTCCGACCCCGTAGTTGATTTGTCAGACAATTCTTCAGTTTATAATTCGATTCCTCACAGAACGATCTCATTTCATGAGTTTTTCCTTTTAGAGTTGGGTCTTGCTATAAAAAAAAGAGATATTTCTAGAATGCCTGGAATCGCGTTTAAACCAACGGGCGCATTGACTGAAAAATTGCTGAGTCGGCTTCCGTTTGAGCTAACAACGGCTCAAAAAAGAGTAATATCTGAAATAGAAAATGATATGAGTGCAGATATTCCCATGAATAGGCTTCTTCAAGGCGATGTGGGTAGCGGGAAAACAATTGTTGCGTTGCTTTCTCTTCTCAAGGCAGTTGAGAGTGGATATCAAGCAGTCCTCATGGCTCCAACTGAGATACTTGCGGAACAACACCTATCATCTGTTGGTAATTACGTCGATAAATTTGGAATACAAGTGGTACTCTTAAAGAGTGCTCAGGGTAAAAAGGAAAAGGACTCGCACTACGAAGCCATTAGATCCGGAGAGGCGAAAATCATTATAGGGACCCATGCATTACTTCAAGAGAAGGTGGAATTTGAGAACCTTGGCTTTATAGTTATAGATGAACAGCATCGGTTTGGAGTAGTACAGAGAGCATCGCTACGCAGTAAAGGAAAGAATCCAGATGTGCTTGTCATGACAGCTACACCTATTCCCAGAACACTCGCTATGACAGTTTATGGCGACCTGGATGTATCTATCCTCGATGAAATGCCCCCTCATCGGCGGGCGATCAGAACTCATGTCTTCTATGAGGAAAAGGGTGCTAGAAGAAAGGCATATGAAATAGTTCATGCAGAGGTTAAGAAGGGGAGGCAAGTTTATGTCGTTTACCCATTGATAGAAGAATCTGAGAGGCAAGATTTTAAAGAATTAAGGTTTGCGACACAGATGTTTGAAGAGCTAAAAAACAATATATTTCCTGAATTTCGATTGGGTCTTGTTCACGGAAGAATGAAGTCGGATGAAAAAGATCGTGTGATGAAGCGTTTTATTTCGCACGAGATAGATATACTTGTAGCTACAACGGTCATAGAGGTTGGTATAGATATACTTAACGCGACTGTTATGTTGGTGGAACATGCAGAGAGATACGGACTTTCTCAACTGCATCAGCTTAGGGGAAGGGTTGGAAGGGGAAAGCATCAATCTCTTTGTATTTTAATGTCCGGGTCAAAGAGAACAGATGATGCCCGTAAAAGGTTATCTATCTTAAAAGAAACCTCCGATGGTTTTAGGTTAGCAGAAGCGGACTTAGTTATACGAGGTCCTGGTGATTTTATTGGAACAAAGCAGTCAGGCCTTCCTGAATTTAGGTTTGCAAACTTGTTAAGGGACTCAAAAATCCTTAGCGAGGCAAGAAGGGAAGCTTTCAAAATTGTAAGTGAGGATCCAACACTTGAGGGATACCGGGGTTTATATAAGGAAGTTGTCAGAAGATGGGGAGAGAGCCTAGAATTAGCCGGTGTTTCGTAATAAGCTATTTGAATAATTAAAATTTTGTAAACGTCTCATGAAATGAAGCTTAGTGTAATTATTCCAGCATTAAATGAATACAATTATATTTCTAATACTATCGATTCAATAAGACTGAAAGCCATATTAGGAAACCCCAACGAGATTATAGTTGTAGATTGTGGCTCGACAGATGGTACTCCGGATCTTGTTAAGCAATTGAGAGTTAAGCTTATCCAATGTATACCCTCTATGGCGGGGAGGGCAGAGCCTCTTAATCTGGGAGCGAGCGCTGCTACAGGGGACGTTCTACTGTTTCTTGATGCCGATTCAATATTACCTATTGGCTATGACAGCGATATAAGTAATGCTCTATTAAATACAGAGATAGTGGGAGGAGCATTTGAATTTGCATTAGACGGAAAAGGATTTGGTTTACGTTTGATAGAATTGATAAACAGAATTCGGTACAGGATTTCTCATGAGTTCTATGGAGATCAAGGAATATTCGTCCGTACAGGAGTTTTTCACAAATTAGGCGGCTATCCCAAAAGGGAAATTCTTGAGTCTTCCGAGTTCTGTTCCAGCATCAGAAGAACAGGGAAGTTGGCACTAGTACGTAAGTGTGTCAAGACTTCTCCACGCCGTTTTCATGAAGGGGGTGTTTATAGGGTTTTTGTGAATGACGTAAAGATATGGTGGCTTAATCTGATTGGAAGACAAGTTGATCGCTTCGGTAATAAATATTGGAAAGAGAATATAATGAGAGGAAAAAATTGAAACTTAACCCTCTAAAAGTAGGGCTCCTGGATCCTCTATTAGAGTTTTTATTCTTACTAGGAATAGTACTGCCTCACGTCCGTCTACAATTCTGTGATCATAGCTAAGGGCCAAATACATCATCGGGCGGATGACTATTTCGTGATTTGCGACAATTGGCCTTTCCTCAATTTTATGGAGTCCTAGTATTGCAACCTGGGGAGGGTTCAGAATCGGTGTGCTCATGAGAGACCCGAAGACCCCTCCATTCGAAATAGTAAAAGTGCCTCCTCGTAAGTCGTCTAACGTTAGGGTTTCCTCCTCTGCTTTTGTTGCAAATTCGCTAATGGATCTTTCTATGTCAGCAAAAGACATTTTTTCCGCATCACGAAGTATAGGAACTACCAAACCCCCGGATGCCCCAATTGCTACTCCAATGTCGTAAAAGCTCTTGTGTACAATTTCATCACCTTGGATTTCTGCATTTAAGAGTGGAAATTCCTTTAATGCCCCAATTGATGCCTTAACGAAGAAGGATACTATACCAATACCGACTCCATAGCGTTCTTTAAATGAATCCTTACGTCTTTTGCGTAGATCCATGACGGATGACATATCTACTTCGTTAAAGGTTGTAAGTATGGCTGCCGTCCTTTGCGCTTCGAGCATGCGGCGAGCTATAGTGCGACGTCGGCGAGACATTCGAACGCGCTCTTCTTTTCTTCCTGGCCCTTCTGAATAATATATTGGCTCTTTATCTCTAACGACTTGCTCATCCTTTTGTAAGATTTGAGTTGTTTTTGGTTCCGTGTTTTGTTTCACTAAGAAGTTTTGTATGTCTTCTTTAGTAATACGATTTCTTGACCCTGTACCCCTAATCAATGACAGATCAACATTCTTTTCTTCAGCTATGCGTCGGGCTACTGGTGTTATAAGTGTATCAGTTACTCTCTCCTCATCTCTTACAACTCTTAAAGATTCCCTTTCCTTTATCGGGTGCTCAGATTGTTGCTCCACGATTTCATTATGAGTTTTCCTAATGATTTCTTGATCTATTTTTACTTTTTGTTCTTTTTTGTCCGATGCTTCGATTATTCCAAGTACGTCTCCTACTACTACGTCTTCAGTTTCCTTTTTCTCAATGCGTGCAAGAACACCTTCTGCTTCGGCTCCTACTTCAAAATTTGCTTTTTCAGTCTCAAGTTCTACCACAGCTTCACCAACACTCACGGGATCGCCTTCTTCCTTTAGCCATCTGACGACAGTGGCCTCGACTACTGACTCGCCCATTTCAGGTACGACGATATTGGCTGACATTAAAATGTATTCTCCAAATTACAGATTTTTCAAATAGACTATATCATACAGTTGATTTTCAGGTTTTAAATTAAAAGCTTGTTCTATGAGTGTATCTTGGTTTATCTTGTGTCGTGAAGTGGACCCTTCCGCAGTGCTGGAGTAAGAGCGACGCCCGATGTAACTCAGAGACAAGCCCTTATTTAATAGTTTTTTTAATATGGGCCATATATATGGCCACGCACCCATATTTTCAGGTTCCTCTTGCAACCAGAGTACTTCTTTTAGCTTTGGGTACTGGTTTATTGATGATTTAATTTCATCGGAAGGAAGAGGGTATAATTGTTCTATCCTAATTATTCCGACTAACCAAGATTCGTCTCTCAGCGGACTCGATACAAGATCTACATATACTTTTCCACTACAAATGATTAATCTCCTTACTGTCTCTGGATTTTTTAGTCGTGAATCATCATTTATTACGGGTTGCCATGTTCCTTGAGATAACTCATGCAAAGCTGACATTACCAGTGGATGCCTTAAAAGGCTCTTTGGTGTTAAAATTACCAATGGTAATGGATCAACATTCAAAAGTGCAGCCTGACGTCTTAATAGGTGAAAGTATTGAGCGGCCGTTGTACAGTTAGCAATGCGGATGTTTGTATCCGCTGCGGCCTGTAGAAAGCGCTCCACCCTAGCGCTTGAATGGTCAGGTCCCTGCCCCTCATAAGCGTGAGGGAGCAAAAGCACCAAAGAAGGCGTCTGACCCCATTTTGCTCTTGCAGAAGTTAAGAATTCATCAATGATCACTTGAGCTCCATTTATGAAGTCTCCATATTGTGCCTCCCAAATAACGAGGCGTTTTGGCTCTTGAATGTTATAGCCGTATTCAAATCCTAGGGCTGCATTTTCGGATAGGGGACTATTATACACCTCAAATGCAGCTTTAGCCTGCGGCAATTCCTGAAGAGGAACATATATCCGTTCATTATTCACACTGTGAAAAATAGTATGTCGATGACTGAAAGTTCCCCTTTCAGTATCCTGTCCGGTAAGTCGTATTGCAATTCCATCGGCTAGTATGGAAGCAAAGGCTAAATGCTCGGCCAAGGCCCAGTCAATATTTTGTTTATTAGGATTTTCTAAAATCTTACCTCTTCGGCGCATAGCTCGTTCGAGTTTAGAATGAAGAGAAAAAGTTGAAGGGACTTGATGTAGTTCATTGTGGTAGGACCTTAATTTTTTTGCCTGAACAGATGTCTTGACCTTTTTGCCGACGCCAGGCGGAGGTGGTTCAGGATGAGTTCTTCTAGGTATCTCTTTTCCTTCAAGTGATTCAAAGGCGCTGTGAAGATCCTTCATGTTTTTATCAACAAGTTCTTCTGGCCAATCCTTATCAATGATATTACGAGATATAAGGGTGTTTGCCCATATTTCCCTGACTGTTGGGTGTTTCTTAATATTCTTATACATAATTGGCTGTGTGAAGGAGGGTTCATCTGCCTCATTATGTCCATGACGACGATAGCCGACTAAATCAATAAGGAAATCCTTTTGAAAACGGATGAGATATTCAAAAGCGAGACGAGCGGTCTCTATACAAGCTTCAGGGTCATCGGCGTTTACGTGCACAATGGGGATTTCGAATCCTTTTGCTAAGTCACTCGCGTATAAGGTACTTCGTCCAGCTTCTGGATCTGTAGTAAAACCAACCTGATTGTTTGTTATGATGTGAATCGTACCACCGGTTCTATAGCCCGGCAATCTCGAAAGATTGAGGGTTTCGGCTACAATGCCTTGACCAGGAAATCCCGCATCTCCATGTACCAGTATTGGAAGGGTAACGGTGTGATCAAATGCAGGCGGACCTGGTTTATCAACATTAGTTCCAGCTGCTCGTGCCATGCCCTCAACCACAGGGTTTACCGATTCTAAATGACTGGGATTTGGTGCTAGGGTAACTACCATTTCAATCAGCTTTCCATTTGTCACAGCTCTTCTGGCGCCTTCGTGATACTTGACATCTCCCGTCCATCCCATATCATCTCGAAAATCTCTTGCTAAGACAGGATCTCGGAATTTAACCAGGGTCTGTCTGTAGGGCTTGTTTAGTACATGAGCCATCACGTTAAGTCGACCACGATGAGCCATGCCCAGTAGAATATGATGTATACCCGCTTCTGCGGCCTCGCCTACGATTTCATTAAGCATCGGAACCAGCGTATCCATGCCTTCAATCGAGAAGCGAAATTTTCCAGGGAATATGCGATGCAGGAAACGTTCAAAGACCTCCACTTTTGTTAACAATTCGAGAACTGCTTCTGCGGCTATAGGTTCCTTGGGTGGACGGAATAGACCCGATTCAGCAGCTATCCTTAACCATTCACGTTCTTCAGGTATATGTGTATGGTCGTAATCATAGCCGATGTGTGTTGTATAAATACTAAACAGATCTTCAATTGCATCCAAGGCATTAGATGCTTTACTTGCAATGGGTCCACCGACTAGTTTCGCGGGTAGTTTCCGAAGGTCATCTTTTGTTAAACCATGTGCAGAAGGGTCCAGGGATGGATCACCCGGAGGGTCACTCCCCAGAGGATCGATTTTTGCTGCGAGATGTCCATACTCACGAACATCCTGCGCAAGGTTTACTGCACCTACTATTTTCTCGAAGTTTATTGAAATACTGGGAATTTCGCCATCTATCTCAGGTTTCCAGTGATCAAAAAGTGTTTTAGTTTCAGGATCTACGGAACCTGGATCCTCGATATATCGATCATATAGGTCCAAGATGTAGGCTGCATTAGTTCCATGGAACTCCTTTAAATTATTCATAATTTATTTGGGGTTTAGATTTATGGTACGTCAATTTAATGATATGATTTTAGCACAATATCGGTATTTAATAAAACCTGTTAGGGCATTAGCTTTTTGAGTTATTTTTCTTTCAAATCCAACTTGATTCCCAAATCAATAAGCTGGTTAATGTCCACCGGCGATGGTGCTTCGGTAAGCGGACATACTCCCTTCTGAGTTTTGGGAAAAGCAATTACATCTCTAATTGATGATGCGCCTGTAAGCAGCATTACCAATCTATCTAGTCCTAATGCAATTCCACCATGGGGAGGTGCTCCATACTCAAGGGCTTCAAGTAGAAAACCGAATTTATTTATTGCTTCGGTAGATTCTATACCCAACTTTCCGAAAATCGCTTCTTGTACATCCTTTCTATGTATTCTGATACTCCCACCGCCTATTTCTACGCCATTTATTACTATATCATAAGCCCTTGATTTAACCTTTTCAGGATTATCCTTAAGTAATTCTAGATCTTCTTCTTTCGGAGAAGTGAATGGATGATGTAATGATACATACCTATTTTCAACCTCATCAAATTCCAGTAAAGGGAAGTCTGTTACCCAAACTAATTTAAATTCATCACCATTGATCATATTGAAGAGTTTTCCAAAGTGCGTTCTGAGATTTGAAAGGACTAGGTTTACTACTTTTGGTTTATCTGCACCGAAAAATATAATGTCTTTATCCTCGATATTTAAGGTTCTTTTAAGTTCTACTTTTTCTGCTTCACCAAAAAACTTAACGATGGGGGAGTGCCATTCATCTTTATCGACCCTTATCCAAGCAAGCCCCTTCGCACCTAGCGATTTGGCTACTTCTGTAAGGTCATCTATTTCTTTTCTTGATAGTTCGTTACCTTTTCCTTTCAGATTCAGTGCTTTTATTATTCCATTACTTTTTACAGCATTGCTGAATACCTTAAATTCCGAATTTTCGAATATTTGGGTTATGTCAGTGAGCTCCAATCCGTACCGCGTATCTGGTCTGTCATTACCATATTTCATCATCGCCTCATCGTATGTCATTCTCTCAATGGGGGTTTGAATCTCAATGCCCTTAACTTCTTTAAAAACAGCTCGCAGCATGCCCTCCACCGTACTTATCACGTCGTCTTCCCTAACGAATGACATTTCTAAGTCGATTTGTGTGAATTCTGGTTGTCGGTCTGCCCTTAAGTCTTCGTCTCGAAAGCATTTCGCTATCTGGTAGTATTTATCAAATCCCGAGATCATTAGGGTTTGTTTTAGAAGTTGAGGTGATTGCGGGAGTGCATAAAACTCTCCTTGGTTAAGCCTGCTCGGGACGAGGAAGTCTCTTGCTCCCTCCGGGGTTGATCTCGTCAATTGTGGTGTTTCAATCTCAATAAATCCCTGGGAGCTTAAATAGTTTCTGACAGTGCTTACAGCTCTGTGTCTCAATAATAAATTTTCTTTCATGTCAGGTCTTCTCAAATCTAGATACCTGTATTTCATTCTTAATAATTCATCAACACTTATCTCATTTTCTATCAAAAAGGGAATAACTTTAGACTGATTTAGAATTCTTACCTCCTGTGCAACTACCTCGATCTCACCGGTTTTAAGATTCGGGTTGATTGTTTCAGGCGTTCTTCTACAAACCTTTCCTTTGACTGCTATTACCCATTCATCCTTAATCAATTCTGCCTTTTTATGAGATACTAGACTTTTTTCAGGATTGAAGACTGCTTGTACTAATCCTTCCCGGTCCCTTAGATCAATGAATATTACTCCACCGTGATCCCTGCTAGATTGTACCCAACCCATGATTGTCACTTCTCTGTCAAGGTCCTTGGTTCTCAGATTTCCGCAGTAATCTGTTCTGTCCCAATTACCTAGTAGATCAAGCACTATATAAAACCCCCTACTGTATCAGTTCGATGGGTACAAATGTTAACTTCAATAAATAATGTTAGCAAGAATGAGATGGGAGATTTGAGAATAAAACAGGGTGGGTGCAAGAACCAACAAGCAAGCCTTTCCCGAGTTAAGACTAAGGGACTCATTGACTACCCATAAAATATAGATTCTTAAAAATCGAGGGTCGCCCACCAGGCTTGCCGGTGGGAGGAAGCCCGTCCGGGTCGCGTCTAGAAGCCGCTCCTACATTATGTAATACAAATCACGGTGGGAGCGCCATCCTGGCGCGATACAATCGCAGCTAGAAGCTGCTCCTACCTTTTAGATCAGGTTTGAGTACAATAAGATGTATGACATAGACATAGTGTAATGAATGGGAGTAAAATATGAGCAATGAGGGTCGACAATAGATGAACAATGAAAATAATTTTCATTCAGGTTTCATCTCAATTGTAGGGAGCCCGAATGTTGGAAAGTCCACGCTTCTGAACGTTTTGATTGGGAAGAAATTATCTGCAGTTTCTAAAAAACCCAATACAACTAGGAATCGAATACTTGGAATTAAGACACTACCTAATGCACAGCTTATTTTTCTTGACACTCCGGGAATACAAAGAGCCAAGGGTCAGCTCGGAAAAGCCATGGTCCAGTCTTCCATCTCTGCACTTGGAGATGCGGATGTTATTTTATTGATGATCGATGTGAAGGCGCCCTTCAATAAGCTTGATTCGTATGCAATGAGTAACCTATCCAAGCCTGCGATTTTGTTAATAAATAAAATCGATTTGATTAAAAGAACCAAGATTCTTGAAATTATTGAAGAATCTCAAAACTTTGACAAGATATTCACTGAGGTGATCCCTATTTCTGCTCTAAAAGGGTCCGGAATTGATGATCTCATAGATACCATAATCAAATATCTTCCCGTAGGTCCTTTGTATTTTCCTGGTGATATGATTACTGACATACCTGAAAAATTTTTAGTTGCTGAGTGTATAAGAGAAAAGGTATTTAACCTTACCTATCAGGAAATTCCTTATAAGACTGCGGTATTTGTAGAAGAGTTTGAGGAAGTAAGTGAAAGGGATTTGGTAAGGATTTCGGCAATTATATATGTCGAACGAAAAAATCATAAGGGGATTATAATTGGCAATCAAGGACAAATGTTGAAGCAAATAGGGACGCTTGCAAGAGTTGATATCGAGAGAATTTTGGATACTAGGGTATATCTAAAACTGTGGGTTAAGGTCAAGGAAAGATGGACCGAGAGAGCCGATCTTATAAATGAATTTGGGTATGCGAGATGATGATAAAATAAGATGGAACAAAATGTAGAGACACAAAATTTTGTGTCTCTACAAGATGGAAACCCAAGGTTTTCCGCTATATTTTAATGGTGTTTTATGTAGCGGAGGACTTTAGTCCTCCATTGTTTGTCGTGCTGGAACTCGTTTCAGTGTCTCAATAACTAGATTCTGAAATAAGTTCAGAATGAGTCTTGGTATGGTGGACTGTCATAATGCCACGAGCAAGACTCGTGGCCTACCCAATGGAAGGAAAAATGAATGAAAGAACGGGTATTCAGATTGTAATGAACTAGACTTGAGGCCTATCAGTGTAGGGTTCAAATCGACAGTTTTTAATTTTATTTTGGTACCTTATGAATTGGCGCCTGATCGATTTTTCTTAACTGTCATTGCGAGCCACCGCTTTATGATGGCGTGGCAATCCCATTTTCTTACTTTAATTTAACAATTTGCAACATCAGATTGCTTCGGTCGTTTTATTCCCTCGCAATGGCTGATAGAATATGAATTAGGAGGCAATTCTAAATGGACACTTTTGAATGCATAAGAAAAAGAAGGGACATCAGGAGTTTTCTCTTAAAGGATGTTCCTGATGATGTTATTATGAAAATAATCGAAGCAGGGAGATTGGCACCAAGTGCGATGAATCTTCAGCCCTGGAATTTTATCGTGATCAAAAATAAAGAAACACTTAAAGAACTTGGTCCATTATGTTTAAGCGGCAGATTCATAGTAGATGCATTTTTTGCTGTAGTTGTCGTTACTGACCATTCTAACAAATGGCATGAAATAGATGGGACAAGAGCGGTTCAGAATATGGCTCTTGCGGCTTGGAATGAAGGTATAGGTTGCTGCTGGATAGGTGCAATCAACAGAGATAAAGTTAAGGAGATGTTAAGCATTCCAGAAAATCTACACATACTTACCATTCTTCCCTTTGGATATCCTGAGGAGTTTACGGTGAAGAGGAAAAAGAATCGTAAGAAACCAGAAGAAGTGGTTCATTGGGAGAAATTTGGAGAGTAGGCTTGAAACAGGAATTCAGAATCCAGAAGTCAGAAGTATGAAAGCATAAAATAGATTGTTAGGATTTAGAAGCAAGAATGGATTTTGTGCAAGCTTCTAGCAGACGGCTTACTTCTTCCAAGGTAGCCATAGAGGCTTCTATTTCTCCGTAACCGAAATCTTGCGCTAAAAATCAGATAGTAACGGCACTCCTCTACAGAGCCTTGCGCAATCTTCATGAATCGCGCTTTATCGAATTTACCTCGTTTCTTAAACCCTTCACAATGTTTGCTGGAATTGAGATCGCTGGTCGACGCAATTGAGAGGTGAGTCCGTAAAATTCGTGATTTGGAAATGAAATAGTAAATCGATATACAGAAAGAACAAATTCATGTGCTTTCCTCCATACTAATAAATCTTCAAAGGTTCTTGCGGTTATTCTTTTAACCATGAAAATTAAAGATATTCTGACTTCTGGATTCTGACTCCTGACTTCTTATCTTCCTTTAAACTTTGGTTTTCTTTTCTCAGCAAATGCCTGTTGCCCTTCTTTATAGTCCCCGCTTGATTGAACTTCAATTATCAATTTCTTTAGCTTTTCTTCTTCCTCCTTATTCAAATTTTGATTCTGCTGCCATTTATTAATCATTAACTTCATTGTTTTCATCGAGAGTGGCGCATTTTTTACCATTTCTATAGCTAGGCCATATGTGAATTCCTCAATTTCTTCCCTGGGTTTTATATAATTAACAAGACCTATCCTCTCAGCTTTTATGGAATCAATAGCGTTACCAACTAGAAAAAGTTCCTTGGTATATCCAAGACCGACTAAGTTTAAAAATTTCCTAATTCCAGAGAAGGTATAAATGACTCCAAGCTTTGCGGGTGGCATGCCCAACATTGCATTATCAACCGAGATTCTCATATCACAGGTTACAGCTAACTCGAGGCCTGCACCAAAAGCATGACCATTTATCATAGCGATAACAGGGTATGGGAAGTTTTCAATGCTTTTAGCTGCAATGATAAGAGGATGATGACCCTCGTAATCTCTCATCATATCGTTTTCACCGATAGCTGAAATATCATATCCCGAAGAAAATGCCTTCTCACCCGCGCCTCTGATAATAACGCATCTAACTGTCTCATCTTCCTTCAGTTTTTTTAATACCCTCTCAAGCTGAAGGAGCATGTTGGGTGTAGTAAGATTCCTTTTTTCGGGTCTGTTTAATACTAATGTGCATATTGATCCTTTTTCTTCTATTAAGAGTTCACCATGTCGAGCCACTTCAAACCTCCTTGCAAAGTCTCGAATCTGTGTTTAGTATTGATTCCAGCAAATGCTTGTCAAATTATTGATTGTGAATTAATGAAACTAGATAAATAGAAAATTTTTGTTAATATTTTTATACACTAGAACTTAGGAGTTAAACAAAATGCCCGTATATGAATATGAATGTGATAAATGCATAGAAGAATACAACACTGACATCAGTGCATTAGTTGATAAATTGAATAAAACGAGTGCTTCCAAAATAATGAAAAAGAACTCTGGAATTAAATATATAGAGGTCTCGAATGGCAAAAATAAAAAGATAATATTTACCTTGGGGAAAAAGAGTAGGGCTGGTATTAGGGGATTTCGATACAAACTAGAAAAGGATAGGGTTTTATATTTGGAGTTAAAGAATTTCCGTTTCAGCGAGTTAATATATAACAAGGAAGAAGAAAAAGATCTGAAGTGCCCATTGTGCAAAGAAGGAAAAAATGTAAGAAGGATTTTTTCTACATTTAAGGCGATCTTTGATGACAAGAATAAAAGGGCCCCGAGACCTGGTGATGAACTGAGATGGCATTTAGAATATAAACAGCAAAAGGATGAAGAAATAAAAAGTGACTGGGTCGGGGCGGATCATTTAGATCAGTATTTTCAAAGGTAGGAAAAATAAAATGCCACTATATGAGTATGAATGTATTAAATGCAGAAAAAACCTTGAAGATTCTCTAAAACAAATTGAGAAAAAAGTAAGTAAGAAAATTGTTTCTGATTTAGTCAAAAAACATTATAACATTCATTATATCCTCATAGTCGATCTAGATAAGAAGAAAATATTAGCTGAAAGCGGTAAAAAAGATTCAGGTTCTGTTGACCTGGATTTTTATATAGATGACGGCTCAAAAATGGTTTTGATTAACATTGATAAATTCAGATTCTCCGAGCTTATTTATGATAAAGAAGACGAAAAGAAGCTAAAATGCGACTGTGGTGAGAAAAGGAAGATAGAGAGGGTTGTTTCTACCTTTGCTTACACGCAAGATCTTTCTACAGACATGCCTAAGCCAGATCTATCAAATTTGCCCCCAGAGGAAAGAGCAAAAACCTTTATTGGTGATTACATAGAGGAAAAGGATAGGCCAAAGGCTAATAGATAGGCTTAATCTAAATAAAATATACAGATCAATTAATACTCTGGTTTAGTGGACAGGTAAGCGCAACGGTAAATTAATTGAGGTAGTGTAGCAGTCTTGCTGGCGGAAAAGGGGACATTTGGCCTGTCATGAGCAAGATTCGTGACCTCCTCATTGATAATTTATAAATTGTACAGTGAGTCTTATTTATTACATACTCACCTTTGGGTGAAGATAGCGATAACGGGAATTGAATCAAATATACCACCCTCACCTAGAATCCTCCTGCCGCAAAAATGTCGCTTCTGGATTAGCATTAATCCGAATTCCTATATTCTTCTTTTTTTTTTCCAAACCTTCTTCCAAGTTCCTCATATATCTCCTGTGGAGATATACCAAAATGAGCTAAAGTAATCAGCGTGTGAAACCAGAGATCTGCAACTTCATAAATTAATTCTTCTTTGTTCTCATTCTTGGCTGCTATAATTGCTTCACCCGCTTCCTCACCAATTTTTTTAAGAATTTTATTAATTCCATTTTGGAAAAGACTACTCACATATGAACCTTCTCTTGGATTTCGCTTTCTATCATCGATAACTTGGTATAACTCTTCTAAGGTTTTACCTGTTCTCTTTGACCCAAATGAGGGTGCGATTTTATTTTGATCATTTATTGAGGTGAAAAAACAGCTTCTTTGACCTGTATGGCAGGAAACACCTTTTTGATTTACTACAAAAAGGACTGCATCTTGATCACAGTCCATAAAAATATCTTTTACTTCTTGAGTGTTTCCAGAATCTTCACCCTTTTTCCAAAGTTTCTTTCTTGATCTGCTCCAATAATGTGTTCTCTTTGTCTTTAATGTTTTCTCAATTGATTCCTTGTTTGCATACGCTATCATCAGTACTTGTCCGTTTTCTTTATCCTGGACAACTACGGGCACCAAACCTTTTTCATCATATTTTATTTGCTTTGAAGTCATATTCTTCCTCCACTTTTAATAGTAACAAAATTGAATAATAATTCCGAGGGACATATAGTAAATGTCTTATCTAAACTTTACTAGTCATGATTTCTAGAATATAATTTATTATTAAATAAGTAATCTAACAGGAGACTACTAATGGCTAGAGTAACAATTGAAGATTGTCTTGAAGAGGTTGAAAACAGATTTGCATTATCAATTGCTGCAATGAAAAGAGCTAAACAAATTGCAGAAGGATCTTCACCTCTGTCAGAAGAAACTGAAAATCAACCTATTGTGCTTGCATTAAGAGAGATAGCTGAAGGAAAAGTAAAAGTTATTTATCCACCTTCTCCGGAGCAAAAATAGGCAGTCTAAGAGATAGTATTGTATTCTCACTAATTAAAAAACCTCCTAAGCTTGTCTAAAATTTTCTATAATACTTCTCAATATATTCGGGAAGAATAATATTATTTTGAGCAGTTATTTTACAATAAGCTGTCATGTCAGTCCCAGGCTTCCAAAACCTCTCAAGTTTAAGATAGTAGGGTAGATTGAAACTAAGGGTAAAACTTAGAAATGATTGAAATAGGAATAGATACCGGAGGAACTTTTACTGACTTTGTTATTTTTGATGGAAAAGATCTTTTTACCCATAAAATACCATCTACACCCTCAGATCCCTCTCAAGCTATAATCAATGGTTTACGAGATATACTCGGAGAAGAAATAAGTGATACTGAAATTATTCACGGAACAACTGTTGCAACTAATGCATTATTAGAGAGAAAGGGGGCTAAAGTCGCTCTTGTTACTACAAAAGGTTTTGAGGATGTAATTGAAATCGGAAGACAAAATAGAGACGAGCTATATAATCTATTCTGGGAACCCCGTGAACCACTCGTAAAAAGGGGACTGAGATTTGGAATTGACGAAAGAGTAAATTCTGAAGGAAGGGTTTTAAAACGACTTAACGTAGAGGAGGTTAAGAAGCTTTTTGCTAAATTAAACAGATTAAAGGTAGAGGGGATTGCAATTTCTTTTCTAAACTCATATGCAAATTCAACAAATGAAAAAAAAGTAGAAAGGATTTTGAAACCCTTGGGGATTCCCATCACAAGATCATCAAAGATCCTGCCCGAATTCAGAGAATATGAAAGAACTTCTACAATAGTTGCAAATTCCTTTCTTCAGCTGAAGGTAAAATCTTACATGGACGTACTATCAAGTAAACTTAAGAAATCGAGACTCCTTGTAATGCAATCGACTGGTGGTGTTATTGCTCCAAAGCAAGCTGGTGAAGAACCCGTTAGAGCCCTGCTATCGGGGCCAGCGGGTGGAGTTGTAGGAGGATATAAGATTGCCGAAACTCTAGGATTTAAGAGGGTGATTACGTATGATATGGGTGGAACTTCGACAGACATTTCACTTTGCGATGCCTCACTTATGTTTACAACTGAGACCAATATAAATGGGATCCCTATTAAAATGCCAATGGTCGATTTGATCACAATTGGTGCAGGTGGGGGTTCAATTGCTAATATTGATTCTGGAGGGGCATTGAAAGTAGGTCCAGAGAGTGCTGGAGCGGATCCTGGACCTGCATGTTATGGAAAAGGCGATTATGCGACTGTAACAGATGCAAATGTTTTATTGGGTAGAATAAACCCGCACTGGTTTCTTGGAGGGAAAATGAACATTTACCCTGAGAAATCTAGATCGGCTCTAAACAGTATGTCAGCAAAATTGAAGCTTTCTTTAGAGCAAGTGGCAGAAGGGATAATAAAAATTTCAAATGCTAATATGGAAAGGGCTCTAAGAGTAACTTCTATAGGCCGTGGATTTGATCCAAGGGAATTTGCACTTTTTTCTTATGGTGGTGCAGGTGGTCTTCATGCCTGCGAACTTGCAATTGCTTTAGGAATTAAAACTGTAATATTCCCAACTGATCCAGGTACGCTTTCCGCATTAGGAATGCTGATGGCTGAATCTTTTAAGGATTATAGCCATACAACTTTTCTTAGTGGAAAACAATTAAGTTTTAATTCTATAGAAAGGGGATTTAGTAGTTTAAAATCGGGTGCTAAGGAAGATTTTCCAAATAGAAAATTAGAATATAAGTTGTTTCTGGATGCACGTTACAAAAGGCAATCACATGAAATTACTATTCCATTTACTAGGAATTTTAAATCAGCGTTTCATAAAACTCACAAGAAAAAATATGGGTATCAACAACTTGAAAATGAAATAGAGATAGTAACATTGAGGCTAAGGGCTATTGAAAAGGTGAAGCATAGTATCAAGCTTCCATTACTTTATAATTCACCTAAAAAAATTAAATTTTATAAAAGTAAGTTGTTTTATAATAATAAATTGATTGAGGTAAAGTCTTTTGAAAGGGGTGATTTCTTTTCAGGATTTAAATTTAAAGGACCTGCATTGATTCTTGAGAAAACTTCAACACTTTTTATACCACCTGATTTTAGATGTGATGTTGATAAGTGGGGAAATATATTGGCAAGGGTTTAATTACAAATTGATTTAATAATCTGTAAAAAAGAGAATAGAGTTGTGGGCTTTTTAATAGCAGTAGCGAAATTTATTATACCAAAAAAATATCACTCAATTTGCGGTGCATTATACAGGGGATTACGTAGTAATATTTTTGCATTGTTTTTTATTGGAAATAAATTTGTTTCTCCGTGTTGTGGTTGGCATTTCCGAAGATTACTTAAATATGGAGTAAAGCCTCGAAATAACGCTATGTGTCCAAGATGTAGGTCATTAGAAAGACATCGTTTGTTGTGGCTATATTTATCTTTTTCAAGAGAAACTTAAAGTCTTGCATATTGCTCCGGAAATTGTTTTTCAAAGAGTTTTAAAATCATTGTCGAACCTTGATTATATTAGCGCTGATTTAAATTCACCAAGTGCAATGGTTAATATGGATATTACGAACATTTTATATTAGGATGACCTTTTTGATATGATCTTATGCTTTTATGTCCTCGAGCATGTTGAGGATGACAGAAAGGCAATGAAGGAATTATTTAGAGTTTTGAAGCCTGGAGGATGGGCTATATTGCAAGTACCAATATTTCAAGATAGAGCTGCAACATTCGAAGATCCTAGTATTATATCACCGGAGGAAAGGGAAAGTGTCTTTGGTAAAAAGGATCATGTAAGAATATACGGACTCGACTTTAAAGATAGATTGGAATGTTCTGGATTTAAAGTATTTGTTGACAACTATGTTTCTACTTTAAATCCGGAAGTGGTAAAAAGGTGTGGTTTAGATCCTACTGAAAAAATATTTTTTTGTACTAAAACAATTTGAATTGAAATGAATTAAAAATATTATTTTTTATTGTTAATTGATGTAAAAAAGTAATATAGATATTTCGTGAGTTTAAATTGTAATATTGGTAGTTAGATTGAAAAAGTTACTGTAAAGTTTATGAGTATATTGGAAATGATTTTATTTCGTATCTATAATAAGCATTATTTTAAATGTTAAAAAATCCAGAATTAAAAGAAGCTGTAGTTAGTTTATATAGAAAACTAATACGGCTTTGGATTGTAAATCGTTTATCTTCCTCCAAGATTCAGGTTCTAAAATCACTTGCAAATGTCATTGATGAGACCTTAGGAAATAAGATTTCCCGAGAAGAGAGGATCTGGATCAATAAAATTGAAGATTTGAGAAAGAAATTAAATGCATCTTCAGCCGATATTTCCATTGTTGATTATGGAAAAGTATCACCTGACTCAGATATAAATTTAGAAGAAATGTATCGTGGAAAGGTTATAAATAAAACAATAGGGGAAGTGTGTCAAACTACGAGTAAGTCATATCCATGGACATTGCTATTATTTAAGCTGATAAGAGAATTTAGACCTTCAATCTGTTTGGAATTGGGAACTTCTTTAGGCATTTCAGCGGCTTAACAGGCAGCAGCTTTAGAATTGAACAAGCAAGGTAAGATAGTAACCTTGGAAGGTGCTGAATCTTTGGTCTCTTTAGCAAGAGAAAATTTTAAAAAGATCTCCTTAGATAGAGTACATATTTGTACAGGACGTTTTCAGGATATCTTAGAAAAAGTTTTAATAGAGCAAGGAAATATCGACTTTGCTTTCATTGATGGCCATCATGATAAAGACGCTACACTTATTTACTTTGAAAAGATAGTTCCTTTTCTTTCTGATTTTGCCATAGTTGTATTAGACGATATTTCCTGGTCAAAAGGCATGAAAGAAGCGTGGAACATCATACGAGTGGATGAGCGTGTAAATGTCTCAGTAAAGTTGGGAGATCTCGGGATTATCATTATATCAAGAGTGATTGACCAGAAAGAAAGTTACAATTTTTATTTAATTTAAATTTAGTAATGTATAGTATTTATAATCTATTTTTTTAATAAATTTCCTGCAATATCAAAATCCAAAGGAAATGTTATTTTGATATTTCTTTCGTCTCCTCTTAAAGTAAGTACTGGATATCCCATTCTTGATACTAGAAATGAATCATCGGTGGAGTTTGTCAGTCCATCTTTTAGAGCCTGTTCATGAGCTTGTTTGATTAGCTCATACTTAAAACCTTGTGGGGTTTGAACACGACTAAGGTTTACTCTATTAGGGGGTTTTTTTATGAATCCTTTAGTATCAATTTCAACTATAGTGTCGGATGTAGGAATTATAGGCACGACTGCGTCATGGTTTTTTAAAGCTTTAACAATTTCATTCAAAAGATCATCAGTAATAATAGGTCTTACAGCATCGTGAATGAGCACATAGTCAGTATCCTCTCCGCATACCTCAACACCAATCCTGGATGATTCTTGTCTTAATTTTCCCCCTGAGATTATTTTTTTGACTTTAGTGATTTTGTAATAATCAATCAACTTCCAGGTTTTGTCGATATAGCCTTTTAGAATAACAATAACAATTTCATCTATTTTATTACACTTTTGAAAAGGGATTAATGAATAAATTATTAAGGGGCATCCTTTAAGTTCTAAAAATTGTTTAGGCACCTCCTTTTTAAATCTCCCACCACTTCCCGAAGCTAGTATTATTGCCTTTATCTTTTTTTTTACCATTTTAAATTAATTTTCACAATTTGTAGTTCAGATTTAAAATTAAAAGTTTAATAAAGTTGATACCATATATAGTTAACATTAAATATATTTGTTCTAATAGATTATATCGAAATATTAAAAAAAAGTTACAAAACTGCAATGCAAAAAATACAAATTTAAGGGTACCTAATAATCAAACTTGAACTTCATTATCTTTTCTAATTTACTTTTAGAAAAAATGTTATAAATTTTCCAATGTTGTCAAAGGATAGATAAATTACATGTATATACAGAATATTAGAAAAATCCTAAATAGTTTAGTCAAGCAAGATAATAGCCTTGCATCGCGCGTGGCTGTAGGTGGATTTTGGGTATTCGCATTAAGGATGGTTCAGCTAGCACTTAATTTGATTAGACTCGTAGTGCTAGCTCGTATTCTCGTACCTAAAGATTTTGGCCTTATGGGAATAGCTCTATTAACTATGGCGACTTTTGAAACTTTTTCTCAAACAGGGTTTCGACAAGCTTTAATTCAAAAAAAAGGAGTAATAGAAGGGTATCTGGATAGTGCATGGACTTTGCTGGTTGTACGAGGATTTATTCTATTTGCAATTCTATTTTTTATAGCACCTTATGCGGCAGAATTTTTTAAAGCCCCTGACACCAAGCTTATAGTTCAAGTAGTTGGACTTTCAATCCTTATTCAGTCATTTACCAATATAGGTGTTGTCTATTTCCAGAAGGAATTGGAATTCAATAAACAATTTATTTATGAATTATCAGGAACATTTGCTGATTTTGTCGTTGCTATTGTAGCAGCTATAATTTTTAGGAATGTTTGGGCACTAATTTTGGGATTTCTCGCGGGTAGTATTACGAGGTGCTTTGTAAGTTACATAATACATTCTTATAGACCGAAGTTAAGTCTCAAGTTCAGTAAAGCAATAGAATTATGGGGTTTTGGAAAATGGGTTGCTGGTTCGAGTATATTGATATTTTTAATTACTCAGGGAGATGATATTTTTGTTGGGAAGTTACTTGGTGCAACTGCCTTGGGTTTTTATCAAATGGCTTACAGAATTTCAAATATGCCTGCAACTGAGATAACTCATGTAATCTCACAGGTTACATTTCCAACTTATTCTAAACTTCAAGATAATTTGCCAAAGCTAAGAGAAGCATATTTAAAAGTTTTAAAGGTTACCGTGCTTTTGTCTTTCCCAATAGCAGGATTAATTTTTATTTTAGCCCCTAATATAACAATGATCTTCCTTGGTGAAAAATGGATGCCAATGGTGCCTGCTATTCAGGCTTTGGCTTTTTGGGGATTGATCCGATCGATCAGCGCAACGACTGGAGTATTCTTCCAGGCAATAGGACAACCAGGGATAGCTACGAGGTTACAATTAGCCAAACTTATCTTGCTAGCTTTGATGATTTATCCTTTCACCATGCATCTTGGTATTCTCGGGACAGCCTTGGCAGTAGTGTTGAGTGCATTATTTATTGATCCTTTAGCTGTATATATTGTTTTCCGAATTGTAGGTTTCAACACTAGGAAGATAACAAAGATGCTTATTATTCTGGTCCTTTGTGCATTGATAATTTTTTTCAGCTTAACTGTTTTGAAAGAGTTGATACCTGTTGTAATCTTGCCTTTGTTTACCGTTTCTATTTTTCCTACTACTCTAATACAAGAGGGTGATATCATTATATGACAACATTTTTGTTTAAATCACCCATGTACAACTAGAGATATTAATAATGAAAGATATAAAAAAAAGTTTTTATGAAAATTATTGGAAGAAAAGAGTGCATACTGGGAGGTTACATATACTTGAGAATATGTGGATCCCACCTAGAATTAAGATTGCTATTTCTTTGATAGAAGATAGTTATGAGGGTCAATCTTTATTCTGTCTAGATGTTGGTTGTGGTGAGGGAACATTTGGGAAATTAATGAAAGCTCGGTTTGGAGAGAAATGTTTTCTCTTTGGTATAGATATCTCTGAAACTGCACTTAAATATGCAAAAAAATATTATCAACAAGTTTCCCAATTTGATATAGAGTCATCCGATATTAGCAAGTTATTTCCAAGTCATAAATTCGATTACTTAATTTGCCTCGAAACCTTAGAGCATCTCTTCAGACCGGAAAGTGTTCTAAAACAGTTTACTAAGCTATTAAAAATAGATGGGTATCTTATTGCTTCTTTTCCCAACATTGCATGGTGGAAATTTCGTATTGATCTGCTTAAGGGAAACTTCCCACAAGAATACACTTTATTGCATCCAAGTGAACATATTCAGAATTTTACATTGTCTTCTTTTACTCGTCTTCTTGAAGAAAATGGATTTACTATAAGGGATTTAGATGGACAATTCATCCCACCAGGATTTTTAAAGCCTTGGAAGCTGCTAACGCCCTTTGTAAAGAAATTTCCAAACTTATTTGGATACCAATTAGTAGTTAAAGCTAAATTGAAATAATTTAGGAGAAGACTTTGAAAATAGCTTTCATTGTTACATATTTCCCGAAATTATCTCATACATTTATTCTGAACCAAATCACAGGTCTCTTAGATTTAGGACATGATATAAAGATATTCGCTGAACTCAATCCAAAAGAGAGTAAAGTCCACTCTGATGTCGAGAAATATAATCTATTGAGTAGGGTTCAATACTATGGAATGCCTCAAAACATATTAATTAGGTTATTAAAAGCATCGTATTTAGTAATAGCGAATTTCCATAGGAGCCCGATTAAATTATTGAGATCTTTAAATTTTTTTAAACATGGTAAAGATGCATTATCTTTAAAATTATTATATATACTCATTCCTTTTCTAAGTGAACAGTTTGATATAATCCAGTGTCACTTTGGTCATTGTGGAAATTTAGGTGCATTTCTGAAACAAATAGATATTAAAGGCAAACTCGTAACTATGTTTCATGGTTATGACATAAGACTAGTAACAACAAAAGGAGAAAACTTTTATAGGGATCTTTTTAAGGTTGGAGATTGTTTCTTGGCAATTTCTAATTATAATTATGAAAATCTTATCCTTTTTGGTCTAAATCCTAAAAAAATCATCTATCATACTGTTGGAATTAATTTAAATAAGTTTTACTTTCAGTATCAAACTAATTCTATTAAACCTCCTAACACTATTAAATTGATTACAGTCGCACGCTTAGTTGAGGAAAAAGGTCTCAGTTATGGAATAAGGGCTATTAATAATTTTCATAAAAGAAATCCCGATATAAAATTGCAATATAACATAGTGGGCGAAGGTGAATCAGAAGGGGATTTAAAAAAACTAGTAAAACAATTGGATTTAGAAGAAGTCGTAAATTTAATTGGGCCAATGGACCAAGAAGGGATAATCAGAGAAATGCGTCAAGCTCATATATTTCTTCTCCCAAGTATTGCTGAGGCCCTTCCAGTGGTTTTGATGGAGGCTCAAGCAGTTGGACTTCCTGTGATTGCAACCTCTGTAGGAAGCGTTTCCCAAATTGTAATTGACGGAAAATCTGGCTTTCTCGTTCCTGCTCGAGAAGTTGATTCTATAGTAAAAAGATTAGAATATATTATTGAACATCCAGAGTTGTGGTCTGTTATGGGAAGATTTGGAAGAAAACTAGTTGAGGAAAGATATGATATTCGAAAACTCAATCAACGTTTAGAAAAAATATTTGCAGCCTTGCTTAGTTATGATTCCAAACTATTAAAAGATCTTGGGTCTTGTCAGTGATATATGATAAATTTAGGTAGCTTAAAGTAAATTAGTTAATTAAAAGTGATTTTTTCAGCTCTTTGATCTAATACCAAATTGTAATCGTATTTTTTCAAATCCTCTGAAGTACCTTGCAGAAATTCCTACTAAAATGACTTTCATTTTTTGCTTGAAATTTAGTTTTTTGAATTTTTCATTCGAGATTATAAGTTTTATTGCTATCCTAGTAGGGAAAATTTCTTCCAAAATATTTGATATTAGGTTCACAAATCCATGTTTTCTATTTTCTTTTATCAATTCATAGTGTCCACCAGCAATTCGAATATGTTTTTTATACAAATTATTCAGTGAATTCCTTGAAGGATGTAATATAATTGTGTCATCTGCATAAGTAAGCTTTAACCCGATTGAAAAGACTCTATTTCCCCAATCGACATCACCGCCTGATTTAAGCTTGTCATTGAAAGCACCAACCCGATCAATCACACTTTTGAAAGTAAAAAGATTGGCTGTTGCTCCGAACTTTTGAACTTCTACATAGAGTTCCTGTGGAAAAGCTATAACACTCTCGTAGAGTTCAACTGCAGTTGGTTTAAGGGGATTTCTAAAGAATATTTCTATTTTTCCTGCAACAAGTCCACAATTTGCTATTCTCAAAAGATTTGCTACGCCATTTTCAATCCAATCCTCAGCAGGAATACAGTCAGAATCGGTGAAAGCTATAACGTCCCCCTTGGCCATTGATATTCCTTTGTTGCGCGCTGCATATGAACTGCGAAAGGTTTCTCTTGTAAACGTGGCTACACCAAATATCTCAGCTAATGCAAATATATCTTCCTCAGAACCATTATCTACAACTATTACTTCATACTTGCTTTTGGGATAAGACTGATTTTCCAAAGAACGCAAGCAAGTCTTTAGTCTTTCGGAGTCATTTAGAACAGGGATAATAACACTGACGAAGGGATGAGTCATTTAGTTAATAATCGATCAACTCTTGTTTTAATTTGAAAACAAATAAATTTATTTGAAGTAAATAATTTCTTCATTATTTTTTGGATTATAACAAATAATCAAATTTTTGAAAAAGTTTTTAATTCAAAAATCATGAAGATAATAACTGATTAAGGGTCTTAGAGAATTTCATCTGGCTTTCTTTAATGTTATAATTTTTTGCAGTAATAAGTCCGTTTTGTTTTAACCTATCGCATAGAGATTTGTTACTGAGTATTTCACGGAGTTTTATTTTTAATTTTTCTATGTCCTTGACCTCCGTGACAAGCGCATTTTCACTATCTGTTACATATGGTACCGCCTGGGTGGTAATTACGGGACAGCCACAAGCCATCGCCTCTAGGGGCAAAAGCCCAAAGCCTTCGTGTCTGGTAGGATAAAAAAGGACATCGGCACTACTTAATATTTTCCTAAGATCATCTATTCCAACCCAACCAAAATTTCTTACTTTTGTATTAAAAATTCCGTTTTCCAACTTTTCACCACATGTCCAGATTTCAATTTTCCGTAACAAATCGGAACTCGTTATATTTATCACTCTAATGGCAATGTCGAGTCCTTTTCTATAATCTTTACGTGAAAGCAGCAGTATTGCTTTATTATTACCTTTACTACTTAGTAAGACTTCATCAGGGTCAGGATAAAGTGAATTTATATCTATTCCGTTTTCGACAGCCTGGGCATGAGTCTTATATGATGTGGTAAGCAAATCGGCTAGATTATTTGAAACAGCAATTGTCTTTATTTTCATCAGGTTTAAACAAAAATGGTAAAGGATCTTGATGAGTTTAAATTTAAAGACAGAAAATTGGATTCCGGTGTTTTGAAGTTAATTACGGTTGCTCGGTTAGCCGAAAAAAAAGGATATGAATACTCTATAAAAGCCGTTGCCAATTTAATAAGAGCAAATTCAGGAATTAAGATTGAATATATAATTATCGGTGATGGACCCTCAAAAGGAAGTTTGGAAACTCTAATTACGAAATTAGGAATTGAGAGAAATGTAAAGCTTTTAGGTGAATTTACACGTGATCAAATATTAAAGCTCTACGGAGAAGCATATATTTTTATTCTCCCGAGTGTAACAGCAAATGATAATGAACAAGAGGGGATATCTGTGGTTTTAATGGCAGCACAAGCTGTTGGTTTACCTACTATTTCAACGTTTCATAGCGGTATACCAGAGGTTGTAATGGATGGGGAATCGGGGTTTCTAGTGCCAGAAAGGGACATTAATGCCATCTCAGCAAAATTAGATTATCTTATTAGGCATCCTGATAGATGGGGGAGTATGGGCAGATATGGAAGGAAATTGATAGAAGAGAGGTACGATATCAAGATGTTAAATTCTAAATTAGTAAGGATCTATGATGCATTATTAACTGATAACATGGCTCTTTTAGATGAGCTTCGCGGGTTGCAATAGAATTAAATTGTGTTCCATCGCAGATAAGCTATTTGAACTTCTCTCTTTACTCAATCTATATTGTGCATCAGGGATCTAGGTCTGCTGCGTTTCTAGCATTGTTTCATGTAACTTATTGCCTAATCTATCCCAAGAATAATCGTCAACATATTCTAGGTTGAAATTACGGTCTAGATTTTTATTTTTCCAGAGATTGTGGAAATGTATTAAGGAGTCTTTAATCATTTGAGGGTTATTTTGTACTGTGATTCCTCTGTTAAGTTTTTCCACTATTTTTGAAGCCAAATCAGCCTCGCCATTTTTAATTGATAGAATAGGTCTTTGAGCTGCTATGTATTCATAAATTTTTCCTGGTATTTGTATTCCACCTTTATGTCCAATCAAAAGAAGCAAAGAAGCGCCTTTTTGAAGTGATATGGCTCTTTGGTGAGGAACCATACCAGCAAAGTGAACAATTTCAGAAAGGCCATTATCCTCGATATACCTTTTGTAATCTTCATTAACTAAATATCCGGTTATAACTATATCCAAATCCTCCCATATCTGCTTTAACTGTTTAAGTACATCAAATAGTAAAAAGGGTTCACTAGCTTTATAAAAACTGCCGGTATATACAATCCTGAATCTATCTGTAGTCTCGGCAGAGACCTCATTATATTCCTCTGGAGAAAAACCCTGTGAAATAACCTTAATATTTTTTGGACTAAGAAATGGATATAGGTTCAAATAGTGGTCTCTTGTTTCTTCAGTGGTTACAATTAGATTGCCTGCTGATTTTAGAATCTTAGACTCAACTTTTTTGTCTATATATGAACGCCATCGCGGCAATGGTAGTAGGGGATTATTTATCCAAGGATCCCCGTAGTCCGTAATCCAAGTGGAATTAGGACTCTGGCGTTTAAGGAAGTATGCAACTACATGACATGTAAAAGGAAAACTTGATGATATAATTAGATCATAATTATTTTCTTTTATGATTCTTATACCTTTTATTAGTGCAAATGGCATCCATGGGATTGCTTCATCTGGTATAAAAAAATGTCTAAAACCTTTCTCAAACATATTCAATAAAAAATTCCCCACTCTTCGTCTTAGTGAAAATTTGTAATCGCCAGTAGTTCCATTATTTCTTTCCGTATCATTGCTCAACAAAAGACTTGACAGATGGTGCATAATTCCAGGGTAAGTTCTAAATATCCTTACTTCCTTTGGTATATCGTCGAGAAGTTTTGAATCGTAGTTTGGATGTTTGGGTGATGTATCAATTGTGAGAACATCAACATCCCACCCCTTTGAAGATAAGTGTCTTACAAACTCTCGCCATCTGAAACTTCTCGGTGTGCCTATGGGTGGGAAATGATAAGCGCAAATAAGGATTTTTCCTTTCATAGTATTACTTAGAAGATATAATCGTGGGCTTATCTGAGGGTAGATTTGAACTTAAATTAAAAACATCTGAGATTATCTTTTCAAAACTTCCTCGGCTTTTCTTAAGATCGTATTTTGTGGCTGTCTTAAATCCATTTTTTCGCATTTTTTCTCTCAGCAAATCGTCTCTGAGAATACTCTCCAGTTTTTCTTTTAAAATGTCAGTGTCTTCTATTTCTGTTACAAGGGCGTTCTCCCCATCTTTTACATACAAAACGGCTCGAGTTGTAACCACTGGACAACCACAGGCCATAGCCTCGAGCGGGAAAAGGGGGAACCCTTCGTATCTTGTGGGATAAAAAAGAATATCACCACTGCTAAGTACCTTCCTGAGTCTGTCTTTTCCAATCCAGCCAAAGTTTCTAATCTTGGTTTTTAGAGTTTCTGTTTTTAACTCTTCTCCACATGTCCAAATCTCTATTTTATCTTTCCACTCATCACTCAGTTTATTTATGACTTTAACTGCAATATCTAGTCCCTTTGTGTGATCGTCTCTAGAAAGCAAAAGAACCGATTTTCTATCACCCTTGATTGCTATTAACTCTTCATCGGGGTCGGGATAGAAAGTGTCAAAATCTATGCCGTTTTCGACGGTTCTTACTCGGGCATCGTATTTTTCTTTAAGCATTTGAGCAAGCTCATTGGATACAGCAATTGTTTTTACCTTCATAACTTTTAAAGAAAATAAATAGAGCAACTTAGTTAGTAGCTTTCTAAAGGTGTTGCGGTAGTAAGACTCATCATAGCCTTGAGCAAAGTAAATCAACCCGAGGCGGTTTCTAATGGATAATAATGATGCTAAGGGAATAATATCTACGATAATAACATCCGACTGGAACTTTTTTAGAGATGCATGAATAATCGTTCCGAGTCTTGTGGGAAGAGGAATCTTTACCAGTTTGAGTTGCGGATGTAGCTTAAAAACAGTGTTAAGGGTGTTATACCATATGATAACTTTATATCCCTTCTCAGCGAGATAATTTGCATATTCCACTACCATCCTGTCCCCACCTCTGCTGAAAAGTGAATGCCTGTAGAAAGATATTTCCACTAATTTTGAGCCCTAGATCGTATTTACAAAACCTATTCGTTAAATTGTGACCGTTTTAACTAACTAAAACAATGTGGCTATTTTGTTTAAAAAATAATAGAAGAAATTATTCTTATTTAGACTTAATTAATGGATTAACATTACTCAGTAGTTCACAATTAAGAAGTTTCGATATGAATTCTCAAAGTTAATTTGATAAGTAATCAATAGGTTAAAGTTCAAAATTATTTGTTCTATTTTATCAAAGAGGCGGTTTCTACTTCAGTTGAGTAACGTTTTATACCTGAATAAATACCGTTAGCGATTTCATCTAAAAATTTCTGGCTTTTAAGCCGTTTCTCTTCCCTTGGGTTTGAAATGAATGAGGTTTCAACCAGAATGCTTGGTATATCAGCGCCGATTAAGACAATAAATGGGGCTTTTTTAACGCCTTTATTTTTAACCGGTTTGTATTTGTGTGAAACGTTTGTAATTACTGAGCCTTGAACATGGTTTGCAAACCTTCTTGACTCCTCAATTTTCGAGCTTAGTAGATAATCTTGAATTATGTCTTTTAAGTCGCTAAGCCCTCTCTTCGTAGTTGCATTTTCTCTTGCAGCAACAGATAGGGCTTCCGGGTCCTTTGTAAAGCTCAATATATATGTTTCAATTCCGTATGCTTTCTTGTTCTTTGCTGCATTACAGTGTATTGATATAAACAGATCTGCATTATGCTTTTTTGCTATAGCAGTTCTTTCCTCAAGGGGAATAAATCGGTCATTACTTCTGGTGAGCATCACCCTTGAGATTCCAATAGCTTTACCATGCAATTCAAGTTGCTTCTTTAGGGCTTTTGCTATTTTCAAATTAACATTTTTTTCCCTAAGACCAGTTGGTCCAATTGCACCTGAATCATGACCTCCATGGCCGGGGTCTATAACCACTGTTTTCACTTTGAGGCCTAGCGCTCCTCTAAGACTAGATATATCTTCTCCGTCCTTAGGGACAGAAACTATTGGTTTAGTGTTTCGAGAGTCTCTGTTCTTGGCCATGAAATCAAGACCTTTTGATTTTTCACCCTCTATGTCCATTACGATCCTAAATGGATCTTTTAGCGAAAACACACGATAGTCTTCAAAGCTTCTTATATAAAGCACAACCCTCGCCTTATTAAGGGTATTTCTTCCAAACCTTATTTCTTCAAGTAAGCCCTTTTCTATAAGTGGCACCTTTAGATTCTTCTCTACAGTTGTACCCTGAATATCCACGTATAGCCTAGGAGGTTTGCCCAAATTAGGATCAAACTTTAAAAAATATGATTTATAAGGCATTTCCTTATCAAGGTAAATTACTACCCTGGTGTAATTTTGAGTTGACCAGTGTCTGATTTGATTTATAGTCACTAAACCATTCTTATGAGTTTTTTTTGCCAAGGCCCTTTCAGATTTGGATGGTTTAAAGGGAGAAAGCTCCTGTATCTTGTTTTTAGCAGCATATACCATATCGCCATTTGGGAAATCATCTATCAATTTTTCATATTCTAAATATGCCTGCTTCTTATCCCAACCCTCTATGATCCTGGCTATCCGGATTTGGGCATCATCTGCTAGGTTGCTGTTAGGATAGACCCTTATGAATAATCTTGATCGTTCGACAGATCTATCCAAATCCTCACGGGATTTAAATCCGTACCCCATTTCCTCATACATTTTCCCGGATAGAAATAATGAATTTGGGGCTTTTGAGCTATCTGGGTGGTTTATGTATATACTGTAAAACGCTCTACCAATTACGTCCCATATTTCCTGATCCTTTACCTTAACTGAATCTGTTGTGAGGTTTTTGTAAAGGTTCAGGGCTTCTTTAAAAAGTAATTCTCCTCCATTCTTTGCGAAAGAAGGATTGGATAAAAATAATATTAGTATGATTGAGCTTAAACTTAAAGCAGTTTTAACAGTATTCATCTTAAGTATTCTATTATATTATATTTTTTTTGATTTGTAAATCATTTTTTTTATTCTTGAAATTTCTTTTGTCTATCAAATGTTTTGCATTGATAATAACTTAATGCTAAATTTGGAATCATGAAGGTCATCATATTAGGTTGTGCCACGTCAACGGGGGTTCCGATAATAGGGTGTGGTTGTTCGGTCTGCAATTCTCAGGACCCTAGAAATAAAAGGACTAGGTGTTCGATTCTTGTTCAAACAAAGGACAAAAACATTTTAGTAGACACATCACCGGATCTCAGGATTCAGGCTTTTGCTCACCAGATGACAAAGATTGATGCGGTTCTTTATACTCATTCTCATGCTGATCATACTCACGGAATTGATGAGCTCAGGACATATAATTTCATAAACAAGACGGTTATTCCGTGCTATGGGGATCCACAAACGGTTTCTAATATCAAATCGAATTTCAAGTATATTTTTGATGGGTCTTATTCAGCTGGTGGAAAGCCAAAGCTAGAAATATCTGCTATTAACGGTGACATAGATTTATTTGGCATAACAATAAATCCTATAGAGATAAATCATGCGGATTGGATTATTTATGGATACAGGATTGGAAATATGGCATATCTCACTGACTGTAGTGGGATACCTGATGAATCAAAGAAAAAATTAAATGGGCTAGATCTTTTGATACTAGATGCCCTTAGAATCAATCCTCATCCGGCTCATCTGAGTGTTGACCAGGCGATCGAGACAAGCCGAACGCTTAGCCCCAAAGAGACTGTCTTTACACATATGAGTCACGAGTTGGACTACAATACCCTTTTAAAGAAGCTACCTCAGGGTATTGAACCTGGCTACGATGGTATGGAATTTGAATTGGATGATCCTTAGTTTTCAACTTAAATTTGTTTAGGTAACATTAGGAACCTTTAAAAAACATTATTTTGGGGTTCAAAAATGCAAGGTATACTGAGCCGAATATTACAACCAAACAATACAAAAATTGTGTTATGCGTATTAGACGGTCTTGGTGGTTTGCCTCTGAACGGAAAAACCGAGTTGGAAGCGGCTTCAACTCCGAATTTAGATGACCTAGCAAAAAACGGCGCTTCTGGGCTACACATACCTGTTGCACCGGGAATTACGCCTGGAAGTGGTCCCGCTCATCTTGGGCTCTTTGGTTATGATCCTCTTAAATTTGAAATTGGCAGAGGAATTCTTGAAGCACTGGGGTTGGGTATGGAGGTTACGCGAAATGACATAGCGATAAGGGGAAATTTTGCCAGTGTTAAATATGAAGGCGAAGTGCCAATCGTAACAGATCGAAGGGCAGGAAGGATATCAACGGAGGAGAATAAGCGTATCACTTCGAAGATCGTGAACGAAATTCATGAAATTGACGGTGTTAAGATAAGGATGGATTCAGGAATGGAACATCGATTTGCTTTGGTTTTTACATTTCCTGAACCCGTCGAAGGGGGTGCTGATAATGTCTCAGACACCGATCCGCAAATTGTTGGTAGAAAACCTATTTTTCCTAATGCTGGGTGTAAAGAGGCCGAGCATGTCTCCACAATTGCGGAAAAATTCATCAAACATGTCTCACGGATCATTAGGGATGAACCAGTTGCGAATTACATACTTCTCAGGGGATTTTCGAGGCATCCAAACCTTACCCCTTATTCAGACGCATACGGTTTGAGGGCTGGCTGCATTGCAACTTATCCAATGTATAGAGGGGTGTCGAAACTGGTGGGTATGGAAGTATTAGAAGTGGCTGATAATTCCATTAGGAGCGAGATTGAAACGCTTAAGAGGCATTATGAAGAATTTGATTTTTTCTATCTCCACATAAAAAAGACAGATAGCTATGGGGAGGATGGTAATTTTGATGCAAAGGTAGGGGTCATTGAGGAATTTGATAGTCATGTTCCGGAGATCTTGAAACTTAATCCGGACGTATTGGTAGTTACAGGTGATCATTCTACCCCATCGGTTATGAAATCACATAGTTGGCACCCAGTACCATTTCTGCTAAGTTCTTCAAACGTCAGGGGTGGGAACAGCTCAGGCTTTTATGAAAGGGAATGTCTTAAGGGAGAACTGGGTATTTTCAAAGCGACCGAGGCAATGACACTAATCCTTTCACATGCGGGTAGACTCCAGAAATTCGGGCCATAGTGCATTTATTCTTGAAATTTAGTTAGTGTGTGCTAATTTATTTCCACTTAGATTTGCTAGCTGCCGAAGTGGCGGAATTGGCAGACGCGCTGTCTTGAGGGGGCAGTGCCCGCGAGGGCGTGCGGGTTCGACTCCCGCCTTCGGCACCATTGATTTCAGTTCTTACAATGTCTTCCTTCGTTACGGTCAACCAATCCAAGGCGTAAGAACTGCATTTAGAAATGCATGCTTGAGAGCAGGCATAAAAGACTTTAGATTCCATGACTTAAGACACACATTTGCCAGCAGGTTAGTAGTTTCTGGTGTCGATTTGGTTACTGTATCAAAGCTGCTGGGACATTCTTCAATTCAAATGACAATCAGATACGCTCATCCAACACCAGAGAATTTTAAGCAAGCAGTAAAGGCTTTAGAAAGAAATGAGCCGTTAAATGGGCTTGAAAGTGTTAGCGAAAACGTTAGCGATAAATAATTACAAGAAAGTGTCCATGATCGTAGACAAGTTCTTTTGAAGAAATTCAACTTCAATATTTTAATCTTGTTTCCAAATATTTAGTTCGTTATTGTCATTGTGGCTAAAAGCATCATGCCTTATCAATACCACTTAATACTCTAAATCATTTATAATTATTGCGTAATTTAATTATTGCGTAATTCCATGAAATCATTGAAAATTTCTAACATTTTATTGCTAACAGCCCAACTGACAAATTTATTGATGAATAGTTCTTCTAACAGTAATTAATCCAATAATTAACTGGACTTACACCCCTTCATCAGTGATTTATAATAACCCCAAAATTAAATTGCTATATAACATCAATATACTACTTTGGTATACAATCGAAGCTAAGTTCTTGTAATTATTAGTTCGGCTATGCCTGCTTAAACACATTAAAGAATATTATTGAAAGGATAGAGGGGTATATCTTAATTAATTAACGGCAGGGGGCATGGGTACACCCCTAGAGGTAGCCACCCGGCCTCCCCCATATATATACGTACCCTACCCACACGATTAGGGTAAAAAAAATCGCTAGGTAGATGATAATTGAATAATTTATTACAAGACTATTAAATAAAAAACCGCAAGCCATTAGAAGGTAGGAACAAACTTGGGGCAAATTGCTTTTTTATAATAATCTATATGAATGGCACATAAAGCGTAAGGCGATGGCTAAGCAAAGACCAAGTGCCATTTATTCGGGTTACGATGGCTAATCAATCCGTGTAAAACCCAGAACATACGATGAATGATTCTTCACCTACTTTCACTTTCTTGAAATAGCTGCTTTTCTTAGAAGGTTTGCTT
>JALLOG010000089.1 GCA_027717645.1 Desulfobacterota bacterium AH_259_B03_O07 | reverse complement strand
CGTTCCTAATTTTCTTAACGCAATTTTTGGAAGGCCAATTAAATCCTTTTTATTTCGAAAAGGTTTAATGAAAATAAAAATATCAATGAAATTGAAAAAAAATTTTGACCACGAAATAGATAACGTCTGCAATTTCGAGCGGAGCGAGAAATCTTTCTCTTCTACTGTATTGAATCTTTAGATCTCTCACATGCGTTCGAGATGACGAATTGGCCATCCGTTCTTGCTTAATTATGAGGATCGGAATTAGGAAAAAAACAATATGATTTGCAAGAATATATTGTTTTCGTTACTAAACAAACCAAATCAGGTACACTCCTGTCCCGAATGGAAAAGCTTAGATTGTATGCCAGCTTTATAAAGCTAGAACACACTCTTTTTTCACTACCTTTGATTTTCGCAGGATCCTTCTTAGCGGCTAATGGGGTGCCTAGCTTGAGAGCGATAGTTCTTATTATTCTTGCTGGAGCAGGGGCTAGAACTGCAGCACTGGCCTTGAATAGGATTATCGATCGGGAAATTGATCAGAGAAATCCAAGAACAGAAGATAGAGAGCTTCCTTCTGGGAAGATTACACTAACTGGTGCTTTAACACTAACAGTATTTGGAATTCTTGGCTATTTAATTTCTGCTTATTTAATTTGCGATTTGGTTTTTTATCTCTCTCCAATACCTCTTATTGTGTTCGTTCTGTATCCTTATATGAAGCGTTTTACACCGTTATGCCATTTTGGAGTTGGGCTTGGCTTGTCGTTAGCTCCGCTTGGCGGTTGGGTAGCTGTTACTTGTTCGCTTAGTAACTTGTTACTACCGATTCTTCTTTCACTGTTCACCCTATTCTGGGTATCCGGCTTTGATATTATTTACGCTACGTTGGATCAGCAATTTGATAAAAAGGAAGGCATCTATTCTCTTGTATCTGCGTATGGTAAAAACCAAGCACTATTAATATCGGCTGTTTTACACATTTTAGCTTTTTATATGTTAGTTTCAATCTATTTCTTGAATTTTAATTCGTTACTTGCTGTTGCGTTCTTATTGATCTCAGGGTTTCTCCTTTATTTAGAGTACAAGAAGTCTTCCGATGTGGATGTAGCATTTTTTAAAATTAATATCATTGTTGGTTTTGTGGTTTTTCTTTTTGTGATCTCTTCGATATACTTACCTTAAAATGCGCACTATAATAGGAATTACTGGAGCATCTGGGGTCACTTACGGTGTAGATTTTCTTAGAAGATGCCCTGATGAGAAGTATTTGATTATCAGCAAATGGGGAAAGAGGGTTTTACATGAGGAGCTTGGTTTAAAAGTCGAGGAAATCAGTCATTGGGCAAAGAAAATGTTTGATGATTGGGATCTTGCTGCTCCATTTTCATCTGGAAGCAACCGCTTTGACTCACTAGTGATATTGCCCTGTTCAGTTTCGACTTTGGGTAAAATTGCAAACGGTATAGCTGATACTCTAATTACCAGGGCGGCTCAGGTAGCACTCAAGGAAAGGAGGCGATTAGTAATTGCTCTGAGAGAGACTCCGCTCAGTTCCATAGCGCTCGAAAATGCCCTTAAGCTATCGAGGGAAGGGGCAATAATTATGCCCATAAGTCCCCCTCATTATATAGAATTCAACAACGTTGATGATCTAGTACAGGGTTATGTGAATAAAGTATTGAGCGTTGTTGGCGCCGGCGAATTCGACGGTTGGATGCAGGAAGAATTAGAATAATTCATTTTAGCCACGAATTGACACAAATAGTCACGAATATTATCTTATATTTAATCCAATTACAGGAACGCCATCCCTGGCGCGGTTTGCCCACGGCTGAGCTTGGGCGTTAGCGAGATTTCGAATCAATCCTTGGGAGGTTAAAATGTCTAAACTAAGCGATTCAATGCGAGATTTCCTGAACGGACGTCACTATGCCACCTTGGCGACGTTCAATGAGGATGGTTCGATTCTCCTGACTCCGGTGTGGTATCTCTTTGAGGGCGACTGCTTTTTCGTCTCGACGTCCTCATCTGGGCGCAAGGTCAGGAACATCCTGACCCGACCGCAGGCTTCACTCATAGTCGACGTCCGAAAGATAGGGTTCGAACGTTGGGTCAGTGCGTCGGGGACTGCAGATGTCATTCGTGGAGAGCGGTCAAAAGAGATAAACGCGAAAATTGGGGGGCGGTATTTGACGAAAGATGCGCTGGAGGATCCGAGGGTAGGGCCAGTGTTTGCAGCAGCGGGTGAAGTTACCATTAATCTCGCACCAGATTCGTGGCGCTCGTGGGAGTTCAAGACCCTCGACGATCAATATTTTGGTGGTATCTTGGGACAGACTCCGGAGAAGTGGTTTCTACCTTTAGATTGACACCGTTTTCTCTCGTAAGAATCTATTCTCATTATGATGTTGGGACGAACGGACGTCGGAGGTTTGACCTAACTTTATGTTTCAAATCGCTATCCAGCTATTCAATTGATGCGACCGCACAGCGCGCCCGTTAACTCCTCTTTAGAAATACGAACAGGTTTAGTTTAGTTTCTCTTGCCATCGATCTTCAAAACAGCTTCATGGTGGGCTTAGGATATACGTTTATTTGTATCTGAGTGGTGAACGATTACAAGAAAATGGTATAATCAAAGTTCGAGGCATAAACAACAGACCGTATAGCTATAAATGAGGAAGAATTTCTACGACCTTCAGGAATACATCAAACATCTCGAAGCTATTGGTGACTTAAAAAGGATTAGTGCTGAAGTAGATCCTATCCTGGAAATTACTGAAATCTATTCCAGGGTGGCTAAAGAAAAGGGACCGGCTCTCGTATTTGAAAATGTGAAGGGTGCCTCTTTCCCCCTTGCAATCAATCTGTTTGGAACGGAAGAAAGGGTCGAGCTCGCCCTCGGCAGGAAGCCAAAAGAGGTAGGGGAAGAACTAGTCTATATTTTCGAAAAGGTAAATCCTCCCTCTATAAAGTCCTTTTTCTCAATTTTTCCGAAGATTTTCGGACTTGTTTCCATGAGGACAAAGAATGTTAATAAAGGAATAGTTCATGAGAATGAGATTCAGCCGGATTTAAGCAAGCTTCCTATCATGAAATGTTGGCCCGAAGATGGTGGAAGGTTTATCACATTCGGTTTGATTTTGACACAAGATCCTGTGACGAAAAGGAGAAATCTCGGGATTTACAGGTTGCAGCAATATGATAATAAAACAACCGGAATGCACTGGCATCCTCATAAGGGAGGAGCTGCACATTATCACGAAGCAGCTAAACTAGGAAGAGACCTCGATGTTGCTGTAATATTGGGTGGTGATCCTAAGATGATTTTTAGCGCAATAGCCCCACTTCCCGAAGGCATGGATGAATTGGCTTTCGCAAGTTATCTGAGGGGTAAGCCCATTCCTATGGTTCAGTGTAAGTCTATATCGCTCAGGGTTCCTGCAAATGCAGAATTCGTGATTGAGGGCGTTGTTCCGCAAGGGGTCCTTAGAGAAGAGGGACCCTTTGGAGATCACTTTGGTCATTATTCAATGGAAGCCGACTTCCCAATCTTTAATGTAAAGGAAATTACTCATAGAAATAATCCCATCTATTTGTCCACAGTCGTTGGCAAGCATACAATGGAAGACGTTTATCTTGGAATAGCTGCTGCGGAGATGTTTTCACCTCTCATACGGATTATACAGCCAGAGGTTAAAGACATGTGGGCTTATCCTTCATCCGGTTTTCACAATCTTCTTGCTGTATCGGTGGATGAGAGATTTCCGAAAAATGGAATAAAGGCCATGCTTGCACTTTGGGGTATTGGCCAACTTCTACTAACGAAGTGTATGGTAATGGTTTCAAGTGATGTAAATCCTAGAGACCTTGAAGCCGTGCTTACTGAGATTGGAGAAAATTTCGATCCCAGAGAGGATTTTGTTTTGATCCCATGGGCTCCTCTTGACACCTTGGATTTCACTAGCGGAAAAATGAATGTAGGGAGCAAGATGGGTATAAATGCCGTGAGACGAACTGATAGAAAAAAGAGGAAGATCCCCAATAAAGTTCCTGATCCAAGGGAAAAGCATAAAGAGATTAAAGACTTCAGACTCCTTCCCGGGGGGGTTCTAGTTTTAAAGGCCAATAAAAAGCCGAAGGATCTCATAAAGAAGATGTTTGAAACGCCAGGTTATGAAGATGTCAGAATAATTGCACTTGTCAGTCCTGATATTGATATACATGATGACACAGAGGTTATTTGGGGTATATTTACTAGGTTTGATCCATATCTTGATATAATTTTCGAGCATACAGAACTGAGGGGACCGGCTGTAGTATATGATGGGAGGATGGGGATAGATGCAACAATAAAAGAATGGTATCCTGAAGTAATTGAGATGTCAGGTGATGTAAAGAGAAAGGTTGGTAGAAGATGGAAAGATTATTGGAAACAATAGAGACACTTTGCCAGGATAAATCGCTTTTACCTATTCTTGATAAGGTTGAGAAGGAAGAGCGCTTAACATTCGATGATGGTCTAAGGATACTTGAGACCGACGATCTCCATACAGTGGGCATGATGGCTGATTATGTCAAGAGAAAGAGGGAAGGGAACAAGGTCTATTTTGTTGTAAATCGACATGTGAATCCAACAAATATTTGTGCTATATCCTGTAAGTTCTGTGCATTTGGTGTTACTAAGCGATCATCCGTTGCATATGAATTATCTCATAAACAGATTCTATCGATGTTAAGCGATGAAATAAAAGAGGTTCATATTGTGGGAGGTCTTCATCCAGAATGGGATTTTCAGCATTACCTTGATATCGTAAGGCTCATCAAAGACACCTATCCTGATACGCACATAAAGGCCTTTACAGCAGTCGAGATTGACTGGTTCACAGAGATTAGTGGAATGGGTTTAGAAGATGTATTGGTTACATTAAAAGAAGCCGGAGTCGATGCACTTACGGGTGGTGGTGCAGAGATTCTACACCCAGATGTGAGAAAAAAGATTTGTGCTCCTAAAACCGTTGCAACCAGATGGGAGGAGATCCACAAATTAGCACACAGCTTAGGGATACCGACAAACGCAACGATATTATATGGGCACATAGAAAAGCCTTTTCATGTGGTTGATCATCTTGAAAGGCTAAGAAGGGTAGAGGATGAATCGCCTGGATTCTTTGCTTTCATACCGGTATTATTCCAGCCTGAGAATACTGGACTTAAAAAGCAAGTTAAATTTGTTCCAGGAATTTATGATCTTAAAATTCACGCACTTGCGCGCCTTTATCTTGACAACTTTCCTCACATTAAAGCCTACTGGATAACTCTCGGTGAGAAAACAGCCCAGGTTGCTCTCCATTACGGTGCCAGCGATGCCGATGGAACAATTATTAGGGAAAAAATAATCCACGACGCAGGCGCTCCTTCCGAAGTTGGTCACAGCAGAGACTTCATGGTAAACATGATCAAAAACGCTGGTTACACCCCCGTCGAACGCGACGCCCTCTATAACGTGGTCAGGGTTTATAATTAGCCCCTCGTCTCGTCATTTCCAAAATCAGTTATCGGGAATCCATCCTTTTTTTTCCGTTATGTCGTGGCGACTTTTAGCTCATCATCTAAAAAATCATCAAATCAATGTGGTGGACTTAACCCATAGTGAGCGGAAGATTATGCATGATGATAGTAATTAAAAGTGGTATAATATCACATCTTCAAATACTCAGTCCTAAATATAGGTTGGAATGAAGGAATGCCCAAAAGGCTTTGGATCTGGGACTTGAGAGGAGGTGGCTATGATGAGGAAATTCCTTTTCTTTATTATTGTCGCAGGCTCAAGCGCAATTTTTCTCGGGTGTGTGGCTCATCATGGAGAGCGTAACTCGAGAGATGCCGGGATAAGGGCGGCAGCGGCAGGCGGATCCGTAGACGTTGAGTACCTAGTGCCTGAGCTCCTTAAGGCATCCCCGATCGATCCACTGAAGCGAACGTTTCCGGGGAAGTTCGTTTGTGGTGAAGCCGCAATCGGAGACTGGCACGTCCCAGGTTCCTACCGGGCAGTAATCAACATCCTTAATACGAGTCGGAGTGAGACGAAGGTTCAGTGGTTCTTCACAACCTTCGAAAAAGCGTTCATCCTGGGTGCAACGTCCGTGGTTCCGGCGAGAGGCTCCGTCGCGATGCCCTGCGATTTCATTCTCACTCAGCTGGCTAATGCTGGTCTCGATGTCAGTGGTGTCACGGAGGGTTTCGTGATCCTCGAAGCCGAGCAAGGGGGTTCGGCGCCGGACAACTCCGTACGGGTGGCCGTAGTCTATTCATTCCTGCACAAGCAACGCCACAATCTGCCGGATTTGGTGCCGGTAGAGCGAAATCCCGGGTACTGCACCTTAGACGATCAGGGTAGGTTGATAGTCACGATCGGTAACATAGGGGATGTGAGTGCAGAAGCATCTACTACTCTTATTTCATTCGATTCTCAAACCTTTATTCGCCCAACACCACAAATCAATCCAGGCGAGGAAGCTCAGCTCGATCCGATCCAACTTCCGAATGTTGGTGAGACGTTTATGTTCACGATTACCGCAGATCATCCAGAAGATATTGATGAAATTAATGAACTTAATAATACTGGGATAGGGAGTTGCACAATCGTGCAATAGGAGAAGTCGAATTTGACGGACTTTAGAGGGTGGTTTTCGCTTAATTTTGGGGTCAATCCTACTATTGACAGAAGCCCCTAAACAACCTTATTCCATTACATAAAATTATTTACAATTGAAGTTTTGATAATCATCCAGCCCTTATACTTAGGGAAATAGGAGACCGATTATGACCTACGTATATCTTGCAATAGCAATTGTAGCAGAGGTAATCGCCACAAGCGCTCTTAAAGCATCAGAGGAATTTACGAAGCTTGGCCCTAGCTTGATTGTCATAGTCGGCTATGCAGTCGCGTTTTATCTTTTAACATTGGTTCTTAGAACGCTTCCGGTTGGGATTACCTACGCCATTTGGTCAGGGGTGGGAATAGTTTTGGTGACAATTGCCGGAGGTATAGTCTATAAGCAAATCCCGGATTTTCCGGCTATAATCGGGATGGCGTTAATTGTGGGAGGAGTAGTGATTATTCATATTTTTTCAAAGACCGCAGTTCACTAATTCCGCAAGTAAGAAATAACACATTTCAGGCCTGTTGACATTTGACACCAGTTTTTAGAATTGATCTTAACTTGATTTTCATGTCAGTTGAATCCCTTTTATCCTTGAGGATATCTAATAATATCTGAGAGGACCAATGCCGATGAAGGGATTGTTATATTTAGTATTTATAACTTTGTTTATTTTTTCCGGTTTTACATATTCTAAAGAAGATGTTTCGTCGGAAGATAAGATTCCTGAGAAATTTTTAGAATTATTAATATCTTCAGAAAAGGATAGATATAAGGTCCTGGAAATCATTCGTAATAACTGGGAACCATCGTTTTCCATTATGTTATTAGAGGTTATCTATTTGAGCCGTGCTCCAAAATTTACCGCAGATCTTGTTGGCTTGCTAGAAGAAAAAACCGGAAAAGATTATGGTCATCAGATTGATCGGTGGTACGATTGGATTTGGAATCAAGAACCTATAGATCATGCCAATTATCCTGAACTTAAGTCACGTCTCTATTCATTAATAGATCCCAGATTTGGCAGGTATTTTAGTAGCGATTATGCTAGTAGTATTAGGTTGGACGAAGTAAGATGGGGTGGTGTCAAGCAGGATGGGATACCCCCGCTCCGACATCCCAAAATGACTGCTGCTAGCGATGCTAAATATTTAGATGATTCAAACATAGTTTTTGCAATTGAGGTTAATGGGGATGTGCGTGCTTATCCTAAGCGAATAATGGCATGGCATGAAATGTTTGTTGATAATGTTGGAGGAATCCCGGTAGCAGGGGTTTACTGTACATTGTGTGGCTCAATGATTCTTTACAAGACCGAGTCCAAGGGGGTTAATCACAGTTTAGGAACAAGTGGTTTTCTTTATAGATCGAACAAGCTAATGTACGACAAAGCGACACAATCGCTTTGGAACACTTTATGGGGTAAGCCGGTCATCGGTAGTCTAGTAGATCAGGATATAGAACTTGAGAGGATGAGCATAGTTACGACAACCTGGGGGGAGTGGAAGAAAAGACACCCCCATACTAAAGTTCTATCCTTAGATACGGGTCACAAAAGAGACTATTCTGAGGGAACTGCTTACAGGGAGTATTTCGCAACAGATGAACTGATGTTTAATGTGCCAAAACTTGATAAACGTCTCAAAAATAAGGATGAAGTCTTGGGTTTGGTATTTAGCAAATATCCCAATATGCCTATTGCAATAAGTGTTGGTTTTTTATCAAAGAAACCGGTTTATCATTACAATGTGGAAGACTTAAAGTTTGTTGTATTAACTGATGTCTCTGGTGCTTCCAGAGTGTATGAAACTAAAGGTGTCAGGTTTAAAGACTGGGACCAAGATAAGACAGTTTACGATGAGTCTGATAATAAATGGATCTTGTCTGAATCTAAGCTCGAGTCTACTGATGGAAGGGTTCTATACCGCCTGCCCGCTCATAGGGCATTTTGGTTTGGTTGGTTTTCAGCCTATTCAAACACTGCCCTAATCTATTAACTCTCTGTTATTTTCTTCTTGAAGGACAAAATATCCTGAAACATCTCACCGTACATGACATTTGTTAAACATACGTAGTCGCATGTTGACTATAGACGAGGTATTTAACAATTAAATTAAATTCTTTAACATTTTCCAAATGCAATTTAAAATGAATAAGAACCATCTGTATTTTTAGCGCCTTAACTATTTCGTAAGGGAGGTTAAATTATGCGTTGCCTATTAAATTCTATATTAAGCCTGTTAATAGTTGCAATCGTTCTTGGAGCTTGTTCTAAGACTGACTCTCAAAGCGAGTCTGAATCTGACAAGTCTGAAAAACAGTCTTCACAACTTGCCAATCCGGCTTCTGTAAATTGCGTAAAGAAGGGCGGTAAGCTTATTATCGAAAAGCGCGGGGACGGTGGAGAATACGGACTTTGCTTGTTTGAAGATAATATGCAATGTGAGGAATGGGCTATGCTTCGAGGTAATTGTCCTGTTGGGGGTATAAGAGTTGCTGGCTATGTTACTCCGGCAGCTCGATACTGCGCAATTACTGGCGGTAAGTATACTATTACCGCCAACAGCAACATGGAAAATGAGCAAGGGATCTGTTTCAAAAACGGCAAAGAGTGCGATGTCTGGGAATACTATAATGGCAGATGCAGTCCCAATGGTTAAAGCTTAAAAGGGAGACAAACCATAGTGTTGTGCTGTTCCTCATAACCAGAAGGTGGTCGTCAAAAAATGAATTCTTGCTGGCTTTGAGAAACAGAATAATGAGAGGCCAATGTCCAAGAATGTTTTACTTCTCGGAAGGGACGGCATTGTGGTAGAAAATGTCTTGAAGCATCTTGAGGTAAAAGATGTAGCACTTTTTGGTGGCACTAATGTTGACGATGTACGCAGTGTGCTGAATAAGTAGAGAATCGATGTCGTCATAATGGGGGCTGGGCTTGATCTCGATGTGCGCTGCGAGATCATCAAGTTAATTTTTTCACTCGGCCATACAACCACTGTTCACATGAAAGACTATGCCTCCGGGCCGGAAGGTATGCTTCCGTTTGTGAATTCAGTTCTGAAGGGGCTGATACAGTAAAAAGGAGTGCCAAACATAAAATAGGACTTTTTCTTAATTTATATTAAAATACATAATTAGAGAAGAACATTAAGCGCTTTAAATGTATTTTAAGAGTTATAAGGTTGATAATGTCAATGACTTTTTAAAAGGGAGTACGAAATGCAAAAAATATATTATTTATTGATCTGTTTTGTAGTAAGTTTTTTTATCTTTAGCTCTTATATTTTGGCTTCTGAAGTTTTTGTATATAAGAATCCTAATTGTGGTTGTTGTGATAAGTGGGTAAAGCATTTAGAAGAACATGGCTTTACTGTGAAATCTCAAAATGCTTCAAACTTGAGTTCGATAAAGGAAAAGCTGGGTATTTCAAAGGAATTGAGTTCGTGCCATACAGCTGTTGTCGAAGGATATGTTATAGAGGGACACGTTCCGGCAGAGGATGTAAAGCGATTACTGACAGAACGCTCAGAAATAAGGGGTTTATCGGTGCCCGAAATGCCTATCGGTTCTCCGGGAATGGAGCAGGGAAACAAGAAAGAAAAATATGACGTAATTGCAGTGTCAAGGGATGGTTCAACGTTCGTATATAGTTCATATAATGATAAATAAGGGTGGTCTATAAATCAGATTCAGATGCGAAGAGTAAAAACCAACACAAGAACTCCTAACTTAAAGGTAGGAGGAACAAGATGTTATCAACCACAAGTAATCAGACTGAGGAAACATTAATTCATCATCTTCAATCATTGTGCTGTTGGAAGCGAGGATTCTAAGCAACTAACTGAACCATATATGGAGGTGTTTCCTCACTTTTCGGGGCGGTATGAAGTGATAGGAGCATGACTTCTTAAACAATTCAGTAAAGATAGTGCATAACTTTCTCCCTTTGCTATAATATTTTACTAAAAGTCTTTAGATCCACCTCTAATCTTTGTTAATAGTAGATAATAATGTTTGAAGTTACATCCATAGTGATAGGCACCATTGTGGCGCTATTGCCCATTGTAAATCCTATTAGTTCCTCTGTTATCTTTATCGCCCTGACTAAAGATTTCTCCGAAGAGACGAAAAACCACCAAGCTCTAATGGCATGCATCTATATGTCGATAATTCTTATCGTATTTTTAATAGCCGGAGTCTTGATAATGAGATTTTTTGGTATCTCCATACCGGGAGTCAGGATCGCAGGAGGTCTCATAATTACTGGAATTGGATTCAAAATGTTGAGTTCAAATAAATCCGATAAGATATGGGAGCCAACGAAGGTCGAAGCTGGACATGAGAGCGACATTGCGTTCACACCATTGGCCATGCCAATGTTAAGTGGTCCCGGTTCAATTGCGGTTATTTTAGGAATGGCAGCGAATGTTATTAAAATTATTGAGTACGTTGCTATCTCCATCGGTATTATAATTGTTGCGATTATTTCTTATTTGGTTTTTAGGGGTTCCACTAAAATTGTACGCTTCTTGGGTGTTAATGGAATGAATGTCCTCAACCGTATCATGGGTTTTCTCTTGGTGTGCGTCGGTATTCAATTCATTGTATATGGCGTTTATGGATTTATCGTGGATGAAGAATTGTCCAAACCGGTAATGGAAATGATTCGTGGTTTAAGCCAATAGATTTACTGCAAATTTGTCTCGTCCAATCAAAACAATATTCAGGTTTATTGTTTAAGATTCATAAAGTTCTTTTGAAATCCAAAAGATAATAAAACTTTGGTTGCCGAGTCGATAAAAGCGTAAATATGTTTGTCAAAAACTAAGTTGAAGGTTATATGCAATCATAGCATCTTTGCAGTTTAGTGTTGGGGCTTTATTACGATAGGAAAGTACTTAAAGTCGGTTTTCTGTAGTAATTTCATTTAATTAAACTGACAACGTCGTTGACCAGATACGTTAACCAAGTTTACGCTCTGACAACTAATTCTTGCCTAATAATCACAGTTACAAAACTTATAAGCCCCTTTGTTTACAGGACAATAGAGAAATTATTGCAAGTTATTGCCGTAGCTGGCACGTCCTTTGCATCTTAATGGAGAAAAACTGTGTGAGGAGGTCAAATAGATGAAAAGTTTGATCGCAATTGCAACATTGGGTTTTGCTCTTAGTTTCTCAGCCCCTTCGTTCGGATCGGAAACATATGGCGTATTTGGAGTTGAGGTTCCGATGGTGAATTTGGATGTAAGTAGTGAGGCGAAGGGTTTAAAGGTGGAGGATAATTTCATGAGCTTCTACATAGACAAACCTGAAGTAAAAACTGATCCGACAGCACCATTCACTACGTATAATGAATCAGGGGAGCAGAACGGGTATTCAGTATTTGGTGTTTGGGTTCGAGATAACACAAAATCATGAGCATATACCGCTAAGCACCTGAGAAGCACGGGCAACATTATGATTTAAAAAGCCGTGCTTCTCAAAAAAACTGCAGAACATTGAGGGTATTAAAATGTCAGATACTTCAATTCAGAAAAACAGAGATATAACAATAGGTAACAAGTCTAATCATGAATTGATAAATGATAGATTAATTAATACGAATGATTATAAGCTAAAAGAACCGGGTGAAGTCAGTACAACTTATGACAAGTACAGTCCAAAAGGGGTTGTGGGTTTTCTAAGGAATAGAGAATTTAGGGGGCAAGTGTCGTTTTTCTTCAATAATAAAAGTGATTTCGTTACACTCGATTCTAATGGGCAGCTAAATGCTAAAGATGGTGAAGAAGGATTATTTAAGGCTTGGGGTACCTCAGAATTTAAGGACCTAAGTCCCAAGGCTGTTTTCGAAGAACTTGAAGATAGAGTAACGAAAATTGAGTTAAACTCAGCTTTAGGTAATAAGGATTACTCATTCAATTCATACAATGAATTCATTAGTTGTATTGAGAATCCGATATCTAAACATTAAATTAACATTTTCCCCGTTAGTATTATCCCATTTAACTTGAAAATTCCATGTAGCACGCTACAGGGTTTACAATGTATCGTCATTGCAGTAGATGTCACATAATTCGAGGACAGAATCCAAAAAAATAATAAATTTTTTCGAGCTTTACTCATCCGTCAT
>JALLOG010000088.1 GCA_027717645.1 Desulfobacterota bacterium AH_259_B03_O07 | reverse complement strand
ATAACCACTTATTTATCTTATTCCATAAAGAAGGCTGTTTAACTATATCTTCTCTCTTTGCTCTAATTTCTTATTATAGACCCCATTTCTGTTTACTAGCAAATCCTGAAAGGACTTATAGTAATGTAATTTTTTAATCAGTTACTCCAAGTATCTAAGATTAAGAGGTTTGTTTTATCCTAAACTCATGCACATTTATTAACTAAATCAACCGAACCATTTAGAATTGAATTAAGCATTGAAACTAAATTGAAATCATTACATATCTAGTATAGAAGATTAAATAAATTCTTTTCTTAATATTCTTTTTTTGGTTGTTGGAGAAAAAAATGATGGAACTCGTAAACCTAGACGGAGTGGAGATCGAGTTCGATTTACGTGGCTCAGGTGAACCGTTGATGCTGGTGCATGGCGCCATACTTGCAGACGCATTGCTACCACTTATTGAAGAGCCTCTAATCGCTGATAATTATCAAGTAATTTCTCACCACCGTCGCGGATTTGCTGGTAGCGCCCGTACTACAGGTTCTTTCACTATGGATCATTGGGTGTCTGATTGCCTTTTACTCCTCAAACACCTTGATATCCCAAGAGTACACTTAGCTGGTCACTCTTATGGCGCATTGATTTCCTTGCAGTTTGTACTCAGCGCGCCAGACAAGATTATTAGTTTAGCATTACTTGAGCCTCCGTTAGTCAACTCAAATCCATCTGTAAATGAGTTCATGGATAAGCTTTTGCCATTAATAAAGGCGTATGAAAAAGGTGACAAAAGAAAGGCAACAGATGGTTTTCTAACACTTGTGCTCGGGGAGGGATATCGCGATGTGATTGATAAGGTACTTCCCCCTGGTGCATTTGAACTTGCAGTATCTGATATAGATAATTTTTATCAGGCAGAACTGAATGCACTAGAAGGATGGAGCTTCGATGCCGAGAAGGCAAAAAAAATAAAACAGCCAGTGCTATCTTTTGTTGGTACTGAAACTACACCTATTTTTTACGAATCACATAAGTTGATAATGCAGTGGGTAGAGCAGGCACAAGAATATGTCGTGCCACAGGCTACGCACGGATTGCAGATGTGGAATCCAAAGGCAGTCGCGGAAGGGCTTTCGAATTTCATCAGCGGTTGGATCACCAAATGATTAAATATTATCTCAATTCAACGCCAGACATGATTAGGTTTAAACTTTGTTCTTGACTGATTAGGAAGTAAGGAGAGAGAAAAAATGGAGAAAAAGAAGGGTTTGGATTACTCAACACTTCATAAGCTTGATAGCCCTGCCAATCGTTTAATACGAAAGAGCATATTTGGTGATAATGACATAGGACAGCAGTCTTTTATCACCCCATGGTATCTGGACGAGTTAATAAGGCATATGGGAATTAGTTCTAATAGCCGCATGCTGGATATTGGGAGCGGTGTAGGTGGTCCAGCTATTTACATAGCAGACAAAACAGGATGTCGCTTAACAGGGATAGATGTTTCAGACGTAGGGATAGAAACCGGAAGGAAATTAGCTAGTGATGCCGGTCTTAGCAAAAGTGTAAATTTCTATCTTGGTGATGCCATGGATATCCCGTTTCCTGATAACAGTTTTGATATAGCAATCAGTATCAATGTAATGAATGTGTTTGAGGATAAAGAAGGGCTTTTCCGGCAAGTAATTCGTGTTATAAAGCCTAAGGGTTTATTTACTTTTCTGAGTGGTACCTTTGATATGCCTGATGATCCGGAGATTATAAAGAATATGGCTCGAGGCTATCTCATTCGACAGTATTATGACACTGTAGTTGGATACAAGTCTAAACTTAAAAGAGCAGGCTTTTGGATACTGGAAGTGATTGAATATGTAAGGGATTTCAGGATTCAAAACAAACTATGGGGTGACGCCTATAAAAAGCATTACGATGAAATAGTGAAAGAACAGGGTAAAGAGAATACAGATTACCACATCATTTATTTTGACACATACCTTAGGCTTATAGATGAAGGTCGTGCCGGCAATCACCTATTTATCGCCCAAAAACCGGGCAAATAAATGATGAAAAAAAGAGGCCATCGTTACGATTAGTTTCTGAGTCCACGAGCAAGCCTGTTTTGCAACCCTGACGCTATTCCATTTGACCCCCAACCGGGTAGACAACGAGTCCCCTCGACTAAACTCGGGACAGGCTTGCTCGTTGCGCCTCGATAGTATCCGAGACTGGAAAGTCTCGGCTATCGTGGGTCTATTACTATAATCTTTGAGCCTCACCATTCTCATTTCAATGAAGAGCAGCGACTCACCATCATACAAAAAGATAATCGCGGCTAGAAGCCGCTCCTACCATCGATAGCCGAGGTTTTCCAACCTCGGTAGTAAATGCCCGCCACTGGTGGACTAACCAGTTTCATTCTGAAATGGTATTGTTTGTGACTAATGCCAAGGGAAACAACCAGTTCACGGCAGAAGAAGACTCTTATTGCTTCCGTATTCTTTGTGCCCCGATCTCACTTATCGCATTCCTAAAAATACGTGAAACGTATCGAGAACCACTTGAGTGAGACGACACGAGACAACAATGGGCATTCATGATGATTATATAACGATTGATAAGTAGAACAACCTAAAACATTTAAAAGTCTTTATGTATTAATGTTGCTTATGCTGACAAATCGATTAAGCTAACTAGAGAAATTATTTAAAATTCATCGTTTTTGCGAAAATATTTCTCACTTTTTAAAAAAATACGAGGAGGGCCATATAAATATGAAAGCAGCAGTTACATATGGGACAAAAGATGTCAGGGTGGAAGATGTAGCGGACCCCAAAATAGAGAACCCAACTGATGCAATTGTAAAAGTTACTGCGGGTGGTATTTGTGGTTCTGATCTTCATATCTACTGGGGACACTTTCAACTGAAAGAAGGAGAAGGCGTGGGACATGAGTTTGTTGGACGTATGGAAGAAGTTGGAAAGGACGTTAAGTCCTTAAAAAAAGGAGACAAAGTCATAGCGCCGTTTTGGGTAAGCTGTGGGAACTGTTATTTTTGTAAGAAGGGCCTCACTACTTCATGTCTTTATGGAGGATGTTTTGGTTTTGGCCACCTGCTTGGCGGTCTCCCCGGATGCCAGGCGGAATATGTGAGAGTTCCATTTGCAGATGGCACCTTGGTAAAGGTTCCAGATAGTCTCGCAGACGACAGTAACGACGAAAAAACCCTTTTTCTTGGCGATAACATCTGCACCGGATATCACGGCGCATTATGTGGTGGGATTCAACCTGGCGAGGTTGTTGTAGTTATTGGCGATGGAGCAGTTGGCCTTTTTGCGACATACTCAGCAACACTTTTTGGCCCTTCCAAGGTTATCACAGTTGGTCATCACGATTATAGGCTTGATATCGCGAAAAAGTATGGCTCTGATATAACCGTAAATTCATTGAATGATGATCCCTCTGAGAAGATAAAAGAGGTAACTGATGGCCGAGGTGCAGACGTTGTGATAGAGTGTGTAGGTAATTCTGACTCGCTTCTGGCATGTTTACAATATTCACGGCCAGGTGGTACTGTGTCTATAACTGGTCTTTTCTTTGAACCTATTCCTATAAATATGACAGACTTCTTTCTCAGGAATTTAACTTTACGAGGAGGAGTAGCCCCATCGAGGACTTATATCCCCAGACTCATGCCCCTTGTAGAGAACGGCAAACTGGATCCAACACTAGTAATCTCACACAGAATTCCTTTGAGTGAAACTCCTAAAGGTTATGATCTTATGGATCAAAGAAAAGAGGGAGCTATCAAAGTAGTCCTAAATCCTTGATTAATTCTGTAGAATCTAGTGAAAACTAAGTTTTTACTGTTTCTGTTAAAAAAAGCTGGGCATGCAGGCAATGGATTTTTATACACAGGTGAAAAGTGTGTTTGTTGACCTGAACATGTCACTAAAATTTATCCTTAACTTAAAAGAATTGCAGCAGAATATATCATAGAAACTAAGAATAAGAGTCAATTATCATCATTTTCGCACTAGCATATATTTATACTGAACTTCTTAACTTGGTAGTAAGATGATAAGTACTATGCTCACACTTCGACCTTGCTCAGTGTGATCGGGATTGATTACACTAGTCCCTTCAACGATTGCCAAGGTTTTCTAACCTCGGACTGAACCTAAGCCTTATAATACAGAATTTGACATTTAAGATTTTTATAATAGTATTACCTTTGGTAAAAAGTATTAATAATAAACATAGGTAATACCATGCAAAAACATGAAGAGTATATAAGAACCGTAACCCAGAAAGGCCAGGTAACTATACCTGCGGAGATACGAAACCTTTTAGGTGTCGGCCCCAATGACAAAGTAGCTTTCATAATGGAAAATGATCAAATACTTCTTACCAGTACAAAGAGCGTTGTTGAGCGCACAGCCGGTGCATTTAAAAGTGATAAGCCAACCCGCACAGTAGCAGAGTTGCGAGAGGATGCTGAGCACGCTATTGCTGAGGAGGCCGTAGAGCGAGTGAAGAGATAGACGTTCGTGAGCCTAAGTCGTATGATGACAGTAACCTTCTTAGATACCAACGTTATCCTTCGCCATCTTCTGCAGGATGATCCGGAGCAATCACCAAAAGCTACAGCCTTCCTTATTCGTATCGAGCGGGGTGAGCTTAAGGTGCGCGCTTCAGAACTGGTCATCTTCGAAACGGTCTTTACTCTCCAACGACGTTACCAACAGCCCAAAGCGAGGATTCGCGAAATCCTTTTGCCCTTAATTTTGTTGCCTGGGATTCTCTTACCTGGTAAGCGTCGATGGATGAAGGTTTTTAATACGTATGTGGACCTTAATCTCTCTTTTGCCGATGCCTACCACGTGGTGCTCATGGAGAAGCTAAAACTTTCTGAGATTGCTACGTTCGATAAAGATTTTGACCGCGTTTCGAGTATAAAACGAGTTGAGTTGTGAAATCATAAACATTTAACCAAGTTATGAAACAAACACAAAAAATAATCTATATAATTAGATATGTAAAAGTCGCTGACAGATTTTATCATACTAAAAAATTCCGACAATATAAGGCCCTTTGATGGAATATAGAAAACTTGGTAATACAGATTTAAAGCTATCCGCCATCGGGTTTGGGTGCTGGGCCATGGGTGGGAATTGGGGAAAAACTGATGACAGGGAATCCATTGCTGCCGCCAGACGTGCACTCGATCTAGGAATCAATTTTTTTGACACCGCAGATATTTACGGCTTCGGTCACTCTGAAGAAGTGCTTGCCAAGGCACTCGGAAAGAGGCGAAAGGACGTATTAATAGCGACAAAGGGCGGACTGGCTTGGGACGATCACGGTTGCATCTTCCGAGCAGGCTCCAGACACCATTTAATTAATGCTGTTGAAGGCAGCCTGAAGCGACTCAAAACAGATTATATCGATCTTTATCAGATTCACTGGCCTGATCCAGATACCCCTTTCGAAGTTACGATGAAAGTGATGGATGAATTGGTAAAATCAGGTAAGGTACGCTACGTAGGGGTTTCAAATTTTACAAGAAAACAGATGAGGGAATGTCTAAAGTTTAGACAGATCAATTCTCTTCAACCACCATATAACATGTTTATGCGACATATAGAGAAAGAATTTCCATTCTGCGAAAAACATGGAATAGGAGTTGTGACTTATGGACCACTTGCATACGGATTATTAACCGGAAAATTTAAAAAAGATACGAAATTCCCTGAGACTGACTGGCGCTCAGGAAAGCTTTTCCCAGATCCAGGTGATTGGCAGGCTCATATAGATCTATTTCATGGAAGACAATTTAAAAAATATCTGAGCATCGTTGAAAGATTAAGAAAGATTGCTGAGAAGCTCGGTAAAACGGTAGGTCAGTTATCGATGGCCTGGGTGTTGTCAAATCCAGAAGTTACTTCAGCGATAGTGGGTGCCAAGAGACCCTCGCAGCTAGAAGAGAACCTTGGTGGAGTTGGATGGAAGCTCCCAAAGACTGAAATAAAAGAGATCAATCAGATTTTGCATAGCGTAATCTAATCTTTCTTTACATGATCGATTTATCTCGGAGGAATATAGTGACAAAGAATTTTTCATTGATTTTGAGTCTTTTCTTTGTACTCTCTCCATTCAATCCAGCCTTTTCGCAGAGTAATAGTGTTGAAAAAAATACTCTTCAAGTAAATGGAAAAGGACAAATAGTTGTAGAACCTGATTTAGCCAATCTCACAATGTCAGTAGAGACAACGAACCCAAACGCATCGGATGCTGTAAGAGAAAACGCTGATAAAATAAATAAGGTTCTGGAAGCGCTTAAGTCTCAGGTTGGAAAAGAGGGTAAAATTTCTACCTCAAGCTACCGGCTAGTCCCTGTCTACACTTATGATGAAAATACAAAAAAATCGGTGCTCACAGGATATCGTGTATCTAACAGCATCGACATTGAAACAAAAAATCTTAGAGAGATCGGCACACTCATTGACACCGCATCGCAAGCAGGGGCTAATAGAATAGAAAGCTTGAGCTTTGACACGGATAAAAGAGATGAATATAGGAGACAAGCGTTGGTTAAAGCTGTTCAAGATGCAAAAGAAACAGCAGAAACAGTAGCCAATGCAGCAGGAGTATCAATACTAAAGATCATCCAAATCAAACCCTCATCAGACATTCCAGTACCAATCTACAAAGAATTCGCCACTAGTGCAAGGGTATCAGCCGCGCCACCTCCAACACAAATAGAACCTGGTGAACTAACTGTGAAAGCTTCCGTCAACATTGTATACGAAATACAATAACGATTTCGTCATGCAACGGGCTTACATCCGTCACAGGTACATAACTCTCTTAGGAATTCGAAAGTGTATATCCCCGTTTCATGCCTGTCATTCCATTTAAATCTTATTGCGTAAAGCCCTATATCTTCAATATCTATTGGTTTTATTTGAGTTGATTGTACTCCAATTGGAATAGTTTTCCTAAAGGTGGATTTACCCTTACTACCAGACTTTCTAAGTTCATTACAGGTAGCACAAGGACATAGTTTTCTCAAGTCCTCATATAAATACAAACTCTCATGGCCATCTTCCCATATTATCAGCAAGGAGGTATCGCTAAATTCTGTAATTTCTTTAGGCCTTTGAGACAAGAGCTGTTACCTACTGTCTTTTTTAGTATGAATAAAGTGTACCAGATATTCACATTTGTAATAAAAAGTTTGTATTTTTATGGATTACGTCATTTCAAGCACTTTTGAATTTCCCTCGCGTTCTCCCCAGGCATAGTTTGGAATAACAGTGAAAGATTTTTTACGGTTTGAGAGTTTTATTTCATAGTTGTATAATCCATAGCGGATGGAAAAAGAAGCAGATGTAATCGAAATCGTTACAGAATGGATTAGGGAATCTCAAAAACTAATCGTCCTTACTGGTTCAGAGATCTCCAGGGAATCAGGCCTACCCGATTTTTCAGATTCAAGGCTAAATCCACACATCAAAGATTTTCGTGAGGATAGAGAGGTAAGGGCACAGTACTGGAGAAAAATAAAAGAGATTTATCCAACACTTGCTAAGGCTGAACCAAATCCAGCTCATGAAGCTCTAGCAGAGCTTGAAATTCTGGGAAACCTCGATTGCCTGTTTACCCAGACTACTGATGGCCTTCATCATCGGGCAGGCAATTCATCAGTGATTGAACTTCTTAGTACAATGCAGTGGGTCGCATGCACAAGTTGTGGTAAAGACTACACACTTGAACAGATACTTAATGAACTTGATCTTGGTAAAGAAATACCTGAATGTGATCAATGTGGAAAAGATATATTGAAACCATCAATTTCCTTTCCTGGTCAACCCCTTCCTCACTGGGAAATTAGGGAAGCCTGGATGCGTCTTCATAATTGTGATCTTCTACTAATCGTTGGTGCATCACTCGATCAGCCTCCGATCTCTTCCTTTTCTGTCCAAGCCTCTCAGAGCGGAGCAAAAATCGTTATAATTAGCGAAGGACAGAGCAAAGAGGATGAATATGCTGATGCAGTTATCTATGGGAAACCAAGTCAGGTATTACCCTTATTGATAAAGAAGTTAAAAGAAGGGATAACAATTACATAACAATTTTACTTATTGAGTAGTGATCTTATTTCCTTTATTCTTAATGTGGTCGAAAGAGCATCTACCCCTTATTTAATTTGAAAATTCCTGCAGAGTAAATGGCAGAACAAAATAAATTAATTCTTGATGAAATAAAACAATATGTTTCAAACATAGATAGGGATATTTATACCGTTAGTAATATTCCCGAGGAAGTAATTGCAGTAATTTTCGCCTATGTCAGCAGAAGTCCAAAGGGTTTTAGAGACAACATAATGACCGTGATTCAAGAGGAGCAACACGGGCAAGAAAGAGCAAGCAAATTCCACGAAAAATGGGTCCTAAATTATGGACACGCCTCTGTCGCTGAGCATGCGGCAGTTCATGTTGGAATTGAAAAAGTCTCTCGTCTATTCTCTTCCCTCCTGGAGCTATCAAACGAGTATTTATCATTTACCGAATACTCCCAACGATACCAGAAACCACAGAAAGGAGATTTCTACATTCCAGAGGAACTAAATGAGAAGAAAATATTACTCAACGAATACATAGCACTAAATAATTATCTATATGATACCTATACACTCATTAATGAGAAACTCTTCGAATACTTGAAGAATAGTGTTCCGGTACCAGAGGGAATGAAAGAAAAGTCTCACCTCAGGGCTTTGGAAAAAATCGCTTTTGAAGATGCCAGGTATGTTCTAAGCCTCGCGACTTATACAAATCTTGGAATGACTGCAAATGCACGTGCAATAGAGGATACACTAACAAAGCTAATATCGAGCAAATACACTGAAGCAAGAAACAGAGCACTTGAAATAAAAGAAGAAGTAAGATTCTCCTTACCAACGCTGGTGAAATACGCAGATGAAAATAAATATATAAAAGAAACTAATGAAGACCTTGATTACATCTCCCATTCTTTCAATAACACTACCCCCAAAAAACATGACGGAAACGGGGTAAGGCTTTTAGACTGGTCTGGGAAAAACAGTTCTAATCCAGAGGAATTCGTAATAATCAAAATGATAAATGGAATCCTATTCGAACATTCGGACCACGCGTATGAAGACATTGAACGAGCAACATATGACAAAGATTTGGAGAGTAATTTAATCATCATTAAAAAAGCAATAGATAAACTCGGAAACCACGATAATCCCGTAAATGCTTTTAAGCTCATAGACTATGAAGCCGAGTTCATAATAAGCGAAGCATGTTGGCATCAGCTGCTTAGGCATAGAAAAGTAAATTGGATATACAAAGACCCAACTGTTTCGAATGGAATTACGGTTCCTCGAAATGTTGAAGAAGCAGGATCTACCGAACTTCTTTTTCAAGCCACGAAGAAATGTGAAAATTTATACGAAGAAATCATGAATGAAAACTTACCCCAAGTAGCAAGTTATATTGTAACAAATGCACATAATAGAAGAGTCTTAGGAAAATTTGATCTCTGGGAACTCTATCATCTGATAAACCTGAGAATGTCAGAAGGGGCACAGTGGGATATAAAAAACATTACCGGTATCCTTGCCGATGAGGTAAGCAAATACCATCCTAATCTTGTAAGACCTGCTTTGAAAAGAGTTAAAGATTAATTTAAATAGAATGATTCAAATCCCTATATGTTTTGACTTTAGTAGAAATAAAAAAGTCGGTTGAATTATGCCTATCACAAAGTGTGACGAATGTGGATATGAAATTAGCATAAAAATTGATACGTGTCCTAACTGTGGTGAGAGTATCAGGAGAAAGACCAGCTCATTTTGGATTTTTATTAGGAGAATTATTCTCATAATTTTTGCGTTATATATTTTTCTGGCAGCTTTAAAGTATCTTTAAACTATAGATTAATAGAATTTGTGACTGCGGTTCAAGTTTTTAAGCAAACATTGACGGTCAATGACGGTAGGGGGTCCCCCCTTAAACACCAATAGCCCGCAGCCCGTCATTTCCTTAGATGTCACGTAATTCATGGGCAAAAGTTTTACAATTTCGATATTATTTTCTTTTTTATTATTCCTTTTCGGAATGAAAAGGATTTAATTGGCATTCCAGAAATTGCTGCCTGTGCTGGACTTGTTTCAGTATTAAGACAAAGAAAAGTAAGTTGATGAATTAATTTACAATCTTATTAAATTCGGGAATGTCAATTACCGATATATTAGAACTTTTAAAAATATCTCTAATTTCTTCTCTGGGAGGCAAATCGGTAATAATATACTTTACCCTACCCCCCAATTCTCTATTAAGAGCATTACTCTTTGAATCTCTCTCTATCTTAGTAATTTTTTTGTCAATTATTTCTTCCAAACCCCGCTGAGTTTCAAAAATGACTGTTGGCATTACCTCAAGGATGTCTTCATAAAATTCCTCTCTGCTTTCTGCCAGAACCATTCTGAACTCCATATAAATGGCAAGATAGTTAATAAACTTTTCAAATGGGCTTACGGATGGCATGTATGAATAAGACTGGTCTTCTTTATCAAGGATCTCGAGCTTCTCAGAAGCTCTGTGAATTATTTCGATTAGGTTCTGCTGTGTAATTTCTTTTTTTACAACATCTCCATTAGAATTCAAGTTATAAAAAATAGAAGCTACGTTGCTTGGCAACACCTTACCCATGATTCTTTCTAAATCGTCTCCATGCTGTTTTCTCTTGACTAAACCGAATTTCAGAAGACTCTTAAAATTAATTACTTTATCATCTAATCTATCCCTCTTGTCAGAAATAACCACTATTTTCTTTAAATCCGAAATTTTATCGGACAAATTTATTAACCTAGCCAGCCCCGAGTGGTCTTCGACAAAGATGAACTTGATCCCTGCATCACGCGCAACATTCAGTATTCTAAAGATGTCTTCCCCTTGATCGACTGGTATGGAAACTCCACCTAGAATATAAACCGCAATTTCACTATAAAGAGACTCCAATCTATTGGATGAAGCTATAAGAACCGCATCGCCTGAAACAAAACCCAAATCCAGCAGATAAGCAGCTATGCACCTTATGTCTCGATCAAAATCGAGCCACGAGATTTGTTTCCAGCTCCAACCATCTCTTTTCTGTAACAACAGCCTTCCACTATTTCTTTTAACTCGGGTTTCTAGTAGTCCAACAATGGTTTTTTCTTTCATATAAACTTTGATGTATTTAGTTATGGCTTTCTATGTCAGGTAAATTATTAAAATATACATAAAAAGCGTGTAATTAAAACAATGACAGAATCATTAAAATTCAAGCCATTCTATAATGAGCAATATCGAATAGCCAAAGATATAGTTGGGCAATTAAGAGATTCGGGCTTTAAGGCTTTCTTTGTTGGCGGTTGTGTTAGGGATATTGTAATGAAAAAACAACCCAAGGAATACGATATCAATACAAGTGCAAGGCCAGATGATGTAATGAAAATTTTTCCTAATACGGTGCCCGTTGGTATTAGTTTTGGCGTTGTATTGGTTTTAAAAGGAGAATACAAATTTGAGGTAGCAACATTCAGAAAAGATGAGAACTACACAGATGGCAGACATCCGGATAAGGTTGTCTATAGCAATGATGAAAGTGAAGACGTAGTCAGAAGAGATTTCACAATAAACGGAATGTTATATGACCCGTTCGATGAAGAAGTAATCGATCATACCTATGGACTGGGAGATTTAAAAAGTGAAGTCATAAAAACAATTGGAAATCCACATGACAGATTTAAGGAAGATAAACTCAGAATGCTCAGAGCCGTGCGCTTTGGAGCTGGCTTAAATTACAAGCTTGACGATAACACATTAAAATCAATAAATGAGTTGGCACCACTCATAACTCAAGTCAGCGCTGAAAGAATTAGAGATGAGATTGTAAAAATAATAACCCAGGCGAACCCTGGCAATGGCCTTCGTATTTTGAGAGAAACAAACCTTTTAAAACACATTCTTCCAGACGTTGAAAAAATGTACGAAGTTCCACAACCTCCAAACTTTCATCCAGAGGGTGACGTATTCACCCATACCTGTCTTATACTTGACAAACTATTTGAAGTTACCAATGGAACACAGGCACCGGAGTTGGCAATTGGAGCTCTACTTCATGATGTGGGAAAGCCTGTTACTTTTTCCGAAACAGACAGAATAAGGTTTAATGGTCATGACAGAGTTGGAGCGGAAATCGCACACGGAATTTGTAGAGGACTGAAGTTTTCAAATAAACAAATCGACATCATCACCGCTTTAGTCAAGGAACATCTTAAGTTCAAAGATGTATTTAAAATGAGGGAAGCTACTTTAAAACGATTTCTTGGCATGCCCTACTTTGAATTCCACTTAAAGCTTCATCTAGCGGATTGTCTGGCAAGCCACGGTTCAACCGAAATTTACGAGTTTATAAAGGATAAACTAGAGGAATTCAAGCGGGATGAATTGAGGCCTAAACCACTTCTTAATGGATATGATCTAATAGAAATGGGATATACTGCCGGGCCACTTTTCTCAAAAATTCTAAACTGCTTGGAAGAAGCTCAACTTGAAGGCACAGTTAGAAACAAAAAAGATGCAAAAAAGTACGTTCTTGAAGAATTCCCTCTACATAATGAGATTTGATTAATGAAACTCCTTGCAGCAAGCTGCAGGGTATCAAAATGTAAACTGAGAGTCTCAGCTGTCATTACTGTAGAAGTTACATATTTCGGGGACGGTCTTTTCAATTTTGAATGGGCATTCAAAAAATTGCCAAAATCAATTCCGGAAGCGTTAAAAAAAGATTTAACCGAATCAAAGGATATGAAGATTCGGCATCAGTTAATAAAAGCTAAATATTTTTAGCTGTAGGAATTGATTTAATAAATCCTAATTTTTTGACAGCCC
>JALLOG010000087.1 GCA_027717645.1 Desulfobacterota bacterium AH_259_B03_O07 | reverse complement strand
TCTCTATCCAATATATCTTCTGTGATCCTCAGGTTTATTTCATCCCTAAATCTATCCTTCTCTTCTGATATAGGGAGTAGAAAATAGTAAAGCTCATCAAAAGCCTCCATCGCAAGTTCTTCAACCGAATCAACTCTGGGAGACAGGATTTCCTCGACTCTTCTAAATACCTTGTTTAGGATTCCTTTCCTGAAGTATTTCCTGAGCTTGGTAGTAAGAGACGCGGTGTAATAGATGAGCCCTTTCATCTCACCCCCCTTACCTTTTCGCTTGAGCCTCCTGAGGGTTCTAACGATTCCAAACTTAGTTACCCTCATGCTAAAATGGGAAGTTGCGGCATCAACGATATGGTGAGCTTCATCAAAAATAACCCTCCTATATGGCGGAAGTTGAGAAAAAACTCTCAATACTCAGGATTAAATTAAAGGAACTCTTTGATGAAATAAAGAGTTTTATGGAAGTATTAGGTGATTGTGAGACTGAGCCGGATGTTGCACGAATTTTGGTGGAATTTAAGGGCGTTGGGAATAGAATTAACTACTACTCGGAAGTCATAACGTCATTCCTGGACCGTGAGGAAGATGGATATATTCGGTGGGTTGAGGGAAGAATCGGGAGAGGCGGAGTTCTGTCGGGGATTGGTCTTTCGCCTCTTGATATTTCGGAACATTTGAAGGAGAGGCTATATTCGAGTTGTAAAACAGTTGTTATGACATCCGCCACGATGGCAGTCGGAGGAAATTTCAGCTTTCTAAAATCTGGCCTTGGTCTTGAAGATAATGAAGGGGTTTTAGAGCATATTTTGCCTTCTTCGTTTAATTTTAAAGAACAGGCTTTACTCGCAATACCAACGAATTTACCTGAGCCGATGGATAAAGAACACTCATCAAAAATCTCCCCGGTTGTGTTCGATGCCATCAAGGCATCGGGAGGAAACGCTCTAATTCTATTTACGTCATATTCGCTTCTCGAAACTGTTTATAAAAATATAATGGAGAAAATCAAAGGAATTGGGATTATTCCCTTAAAACAGGGGAGTCTGCCAAGAACGAGGCTCCTTGATAAATTTAAGGAAGAGAAAAATTCTGTGCTTTTCGCAACAGATAGTTTTTGGGAAGGGGTCGACGTTCCCGGTGAAGCCCTAAGGTTGGTCATAATCACGAGGCTTCCCTTTAGAGTTCCTACAGATCCCATTATAGAAGCAAGGGTCGAGCACATAGAAAAGCAGGGTCTAAATTCATTTCTGGAATATACAGTCCCGGTCGCAGTCCTTAAGTTCAAACAGGGGTTTGGAAGGCTTATAAGATCCAGAACAGACAAAGGCGCAGTATTGGTTTTAGATAAGAGGATTATCAGCAAGTTCTACGGGAAATACTTTTTGGATTCACTTCCTGACTGCAAAAAAGTATTGGGAACGTCAAATGATATCATAAAGGAACTTGGGTACTTTTTTGTGATGTAGGAGCAGCTTCTAGCTGCGATCATTATGGCGACCCTAAGGTACCCGCTACATTTATTTCATTTGTAGCGGAGGACTTTAGTCCTCCATATAGGTTCTGAAACGATTACAGAATGACAAACTGATCCTGAGTCATTTCGAATTCACATGAGAGATCTTAAGATTCTTCCCTTAATTTAATACAAGATTTCTCCTTTCAGTCATTGTAGATATTATGTAATTCATGGACAAATGTTTTACAATTTCAATACTGTTTTCGTTTCATTTAGCTTTCTGGAATTGAAAGGGATTTAATCGGCATTCTAAAAATTGCGTTAAAAAATCATAAACGGAGGCGTGAAAAAAAATTCGTGGGTTGAGGTGGAATCCGAATTTTTTAGTCGAAGTGATTGATTTTTAGCTAAATTTTTAGGCAGCCTTGATTTTTGTTTCTTTGTATCAAGACAAAGAAAGAATATAAAGAAAAGGAGGAAACCTCCTACCGTCATTGACTGGTAAAAATATCTCTTTATATTTAGATACTCCGGAGCTTGAGCTTGCTGAAGCGTCGTTCATTGAATTATAATATAAACACACAGGATTTGATGATTTTTGTTTATTTTAGTGGTAACGGAACTATAACTTTTGTTATGCCTGTGTAAGGTTAATTTGGATTCTCTGACTTTCGGAGTGTATATCGCTCGCAATCTGAAGGATCTCTTCTGCCAGTTCTTCTGTAGGCTCTTTGTTTATGTTATCTTTTAGTCGTGCTGCTATGTCCAACCACTTCTGATCAGCTTCACCAGTGCGAACTAGCATGTTCTCGAATTCCCACATTGTTTGTTCAGGGGTAAAAGGATCAACAAGCTTTGTGTACAGGGGTACATGACCGCTCGCCGAACACGCATGAAATGATTCAAGCATCGAAGCTTTGAAATCACCATGATGTAAGAGCGCACGGGCCCTCTCTAGGTGTTTTTCAGCATCTTTAAATGTCGGGATTTTTTCTTCAACAGTTGCACCAGCACATTCGCCTTTTACACCCTGTTGTAATTCGAATTTCTCTTCTTCATGTCCCCAATCCTGATAAAAAGAGGGGTCTTCTTCGTAGGACGGAATGTGTGTAAATTCTTCGAGCTCTTCTTTTAGGCGTGGTGCGCCCAACCTCTTCATGACTAAGTCAAAGTGCTCATCACCCTGTTTCTCTTGTTGATACAATTTCAGAAATTTTTTAACAACTTTAGGCGCATTTCTTGTTGGGACCTTTTTTAAAGGCATAGCAAGCCGTGTGTCATCACCTAAGAGTGATCCGCCAACGAAAACCATTTCTGATGGGACCGTTCGTCCATCTCTTGTTATGGATCCACCTTGAAATCCGATATTAGCGGCTACATGTTGTGCGCATGCGTTTGGGCATCCAGATATTTTAATTTTCAGATTCTTTGCCATATCCTTAAATTCCGAGAGGCCATTTGACATATCGACTGTCAGTTTATTAGCTAAACCTTTCGCGGAAGTGATACCCAACCTGCAGGTATCAGCCCCAGGGCAAGCGGTAATATCTTCAAATGTATCTGCAGCTGTGTAAGCCAGGTCAACATCACGAAGGGCCGCATATAGTGCTGGTAAAGCATTCTCTGGAACCCAGGGGAGTACAAAGTTTTGCTGTATGGTTACGTGTATTATTCCTCCCGAGAATGTCTCTGTGATATCTGCAAGCTTTCTCGCTTTATCAGATTCAATATCACCTACTAGAATTCGGACGTGAACCATTTTATATCCATCTTTTCTATGTGGGACGACACAAGATTCTTTCCATTTTAGATAACCTGCATCGTCTTCTAGTCCTTCGGGAGCAGGGGGAATATCAAGGAATCTTTCAGGCTCCTTTTCGTGTTCTTCAATAGATGCAAGATAGCTGTTTCATGAAGGATCAACTTTAAGCTGAGAACGCTCTTCTTCTACTCTTTTCTTGAATTCATCAAAGCCCAATTTTCTTATTAGGAATTTCATTCGGGCTTTCATTCGAACCTTTCGCTCTCCAAAACGGTCGAATATGCGAACGATCGAGGCTGACAGTGGGATCATTTCTTCGACTGGTATAAATTCGCTCCACAAATGTCCAAGAGATGGGGAGGCACCTAATCCACCTCCTACATAAAGTTGAAACCCACGTTTTAGTTCTCCATCAATTTCTTTTACTCTGGCGCGGAAACCAAGATCATGAATCCTTATTCCAGCATGGTCCTTATCTGCACAGCCCTCAAAAAGTCACTTTGAACTTACGACCCATGTTTTGACAAATCAGATTTCTTAACATGAAATTTTTAAAGGCTTCGGTATAAGGGGTAACGTCGAATGTCTCTGTTTCCGAAATTCCTGATTTGAAACAAGCTGTGACGTTTCTGATAGTATTGCCACACGCTTCTCGTGTTGTAATGCCAGCATCTGCCAATTCCCTCATCATATTGGCGACCGTAGGGATTTTTACATAATAAATCTGGACGTCTTGTCTTGTAGTGAGATGCATGAATCCACTGGCATATTGTTCACTTACATCTCCTAATCTTCTTAATTGGTCGGATGTCAGACCACCGTAAGGGATCTAAATTCTCTGCATCTGAACCCCGTCCTGTCTCTGGGCGTATGTGCCCATTTGCAGGCGAATCTTCTGGAATTTTATATCACCTATCATGCCTGCTTGATAATCACGAATTTTTTTCTCGAAATCATCAAGTTCTTCCCTTACCAATGGGGGTAAATCCCGTTTTATCTCTTTCATGGATTTTTTTGGAGATTCTTGCATTTCTGTTCTTAACCCCAACGTTTATTAAAGTTAATCAAAAATTAATGTACAATGTTTTAAACTTTCTCAACAGCTATATTTGTGTATAAGAATTTGAATCTCACTAATTAATTATTTTATCTAAAAGTTCAAACTTTAGTCAAGTTGATTGAATTGTTTGTCCCCTTAGCATTATTTGAATCAGGAGGAATTAATTTAGTTAAAACGCTTACCCTATATTCATCTGTTTCAGTTAGAGATGCAAGGCCGATGAATAACGAATCTACATATTAGAATTCCTAATTAATTGGGTGAAAAATCTTACGCAATTTTCGTAGTCACTGATTGAAATGCGTTCATTGAGACCATGAAATCTACTTGCATCTTCAGGGCCAATTCTTATTGGAATAAACCTGTATATATTATTGGTAAGTTCTGCATAATATCTTGAGTCTGTCGCTCCAACAACCAGCCATGGTGTTACCAAAACATCTGGAAAAATCTCGTGGATTGTCGTCTGAATGAGATTGAATATCGGAGATTCTACGTCTGAAGCGATTGAAGGTTCAATTTGTAAATTTAAGAGTCTGAGATTGATCCGTGGATCATCAATTGTATTTCTAACATGATCGATCACATCATTAATGCTCTGTCCTGGGAGAATCCGAAAATTAACGACAGCACTAGCTTCGCTAGGTAGTATATTTTCCTTGTCACTACCTTCAAACATAGTAGGTGCAGTCGTAGTACGGATCAATGCATTTGTCGCTGGCGACGAGCCAAGCTGACGTTTAACTAAACTACTAAAAAGCCAAAGGTTGGCAGAAAAAACCTTATTGGGAAAATCTTGTTCTGGCCCGATGTATTCGAGCAATCTTCTGGCTGGTCCTGTAAGTTTTGCGGGGAATTGATTTTTTTCTAGCTTGGTTATAGCAGTACTGAGAATCCCAAGAGCAGTTTGTTTTGGTGGCATAGAAGAGTGTCCCCCTTTAGCTTCTACACTGAGTTCTATACTCACGTAACCTTTCTCAGCAATCCCTACCAGTGCGATAGGATCGTAAATTCCAGGGATGATTCCTTCGGTTATCATCCCACCTTCATCGAGGACGTACTCTAGTTTTACTTCTCTGGATTGCAAAAGAGTTGCAATCTCACGAGCTCCGTTGGATCCTCCAACTTCTTCATCGTGGCCAAATGCGAGATAAATTGTACGATGTGTCTGGAAACCTTGTTCTAGCAGAATTTCCACAGCCTCGAGGATACTGAGGACACTGACTTTGACATCCATGGCACCTCTTCCCCAGATGTAGCCATCAGCAATACTTCCTGAGAAAGGAGGATGAGTCCAGTCATCTACAGTCTCAGATTTAACAGGGACAACGTCCAGATGGCCCATAAGAAGAATTGGTTTTAAATCTATTGCATTACCTTCCCATGTATACAGGAGGCTGTAATCTCCTATAACCTTCTTTGAAAGTGTTGTGTGAACTTTAGGAAAAGTTTTTTCAATATAATTTTGCAAGCCTATGAACTCTTTCTTTTCAAGTTTTGCAGGTTCTTGATAAGAAATGGTTTCGAATTGAATTGCTTTTGAAAGACGATCAGCAATTTGTTCTGTATTGAGGGGAAAATCGCTTACTGGTTCTACACGTACCTGTTTAGATTTGAAGCTTGTAGCTCTAATTAAAACTACCGACATCAGAATTAAGATTCCTAAGACCATGATTAAGAGGATTTTCTTCATATAGAACTTTTTTCAATGTACCTCTTTTTAATTTTGATCTAGAGAGAATATATGCGGGCGTATTCGCATCCAATTATGCTTCCGCAAGATTACTTGAGAAGGGTGGATATACTTTGGAAGGTCGATTAAGGAATCACGTTGCGGAGGAAGGAAAAACCATGGATCTGTTAATGTATGCAATTTTGAAAGCCGGGGTTGAATGATAGCTATAATCTTATCACACTTTTTTATTTAGTTTCAATCTCTTACACTTTTTTAAATATAAGTCCCTATCTTTTTTATTAGCGTAATTTTATATCGAGGCATCTATTTTCTTTATATAATTAGTTAACCAATGCACTATATCAGCATATAGCTCCCAATGAATATTATGACCATCATCCGAAATTGTATGATAATGATCATTTAGGCAGGCTGTTGTTGCAGAAGATATCTTTTTCTTTAAAAGAATATCTACGTCTGAGGGAAAGCCCTTTGATCCCATAATTCTGGCAGTGAGATTATAAATATTAAAATTAAAACGTCCATAAGGAGGTAATGGTTCTGGGCCTATGGAATTATAAAGAAGAAAATTATTAAATCTTTTTAATGATGTTGGTATACACATCTCAAAATTGAGATAAAATTTGTATCTATTTACGAATTTTTGATTGGCTGGTTTTGAAATATGATAGAGTGATCCAAGCATCCCTAGTTCCTCGGCATCCCAAAATATTGCTCGAATCGCGTGTTTGGGCGGGTTAATTTTATCTTTGAATAATTCTTCTAAAACTGTAAAAAGAGTCTGAACAGAAACGCAATTATCTTGTGCCCCTGTTAGCCAGGTATCATAGTGGGCTCCTACAACTATAATATTTCCTTCTTCAGATTCATATTGATTATTCATCATGTCAATTATTAGATTTGCTCCATTTAGAGTCTCCTGTTTAAAAGCGAATTCTATTTTAATTTCTTTATTTTTGTGTTTTTGAATTTCCTCCCATTGATTTTGTATGATACCTATAACGGGTATCTTACTGTGCTTAAAATTTGAGATATCTGGAAAGCTTGTTTCTTCAAAGCCTGCATATGGGTAACCGACACCAGTTCTTATCATATCACCTGGTGCAACTAGAATTACTCCTTCTGCTCCTGCTTTCAAGGCCGAATGCACTTGCTCAGTGCGGTGAGGCGCGATTTTTGCCAAATCGAACACGACGATCTTATTTCTAGCTTTTTTTCTTTGGAATATGTTCAACCTCTTTTTTACGTAAAACAGTTTTTTTGGTGGAATACACAACTCTTCCCCGGAAAGCCCATCCCTGTAACCCGTGTTATCATAGAGGTGAACATCTGAGAGAACCTGATTATGGTTATAAATAATCTTCGTTATAGACTGGATGGGCTCGACTGAATCAAACTCAAAATTTTCTTCCTTAATATTAATAATATTTGAGAGTATATTAGAGGATTTGATTTCATTAGAGATAACTTCGCGTGCCTTCCTTCCATTTTCACTACCAGCCCTTTTCGAATGATCATGGTTATCATCCTCTATTTCTATAAGCTTTTTGAATAAAGAACACTTATTTGAGACTATATCCTTACTGTAGTTTTCGAGGTTTTTATTTTGATTAATCATTCCAGTTTTTTAATATTTAAATTGTTATCCTTCCTAAATAAATCCCCTTCCTTTACCAAACTAATGGGAAAATATTTTATAGGTAATACCAATTCTTTTATGTGAGTAAAACAATTATCAGTAAAAGCTTTTCGATTTTTCTCTTTGCTGTAAGGTTTGAAGCCCATAGTCAACCCAACAAATCTTCCCCAGAAGTTGTTTTTAACTGGAGAATTAAAAAATAGTCCGCCTGTTTTTAGATACCTAGTCAGATTTCTAACGGTGAGATCTGGATCGACGTATTCTAATAGTCCTCCGGCGACGATTAGATCAAATACATCACCTTCTAATTCTCGAATAGGTTTCGTTGCATCAGAAATAATCGTTTTAACAGATTTTGCTGATGATCCTTTCTTCACATTTGTTTGTAATTTTTTGATCATATTTTCACTGATATCAATTGCAGTTACTTGGGCATTTGGAAATCTCTTAAAGATAGCTAGTGTATAGAGGCCTGTACCGGCCCCAACGTCTAATAACCTAATGTGTTGATTCTCAGGCAATGAAATATGCTTAACAAAATAATCGACGGCCCTCTTGTAATTGTTTAAATACAAAAATAGATCATAAAATTTTGAAATATTAGAATAGAGATATTGGTGATACATAATCGAGGTTCTGATAATGAGATTGTTATATTTTAACTCATTACCTAATGGTAGGGATAGAGGTCTTTAGTCAACGTTATAGTTGACGTTGGAATTTCGATTTCTTCTATATTTGAATTCTTTCATAGATTTTTTTCGATATACTATGATTGTTGAAAATTTGTTATTTAATGAAATTGTAAAAAAATGAGTAATTCAAGTCGGAGAAGATTTTTGGAGACAACATTCAAATTAGGGGGCAGTTTTTTGCTAGGCTCGTTCACTAGCTGGAAATTTGGTGATGAATTAGCTGCTCTCGAAAACACTTTGTCGCTAAGTCCAATTAAGAATGGGAGATTCATTGGGAATCTCAACTTCCTCGGTGAAGGAGATGTTCTTCTTAACACTAAACTCAATTCTGGTTTGGATGGGCGGTATTATAAAGATCTCTCGACTCTTACCCCTGATGATCTAATTACTCCAAACAGTTCATTCTATATACGAACATGTTATCCAGACAAGATTGATCCTTATGCGCCTTGGAAAATTGCTGTTAAAGGTCTTGTTAAAAAACCGGTTGATATACCCATTGAAGCCCTTAAGATCTTTGAGGAGCCGATGGGTATTCATCTCATGGAGTGCTCTGGTAATACTGACTACGGGCACTTTGGTCTCATAAGTTCGGCTGAGTGGTCTGGTGTAAAATTAATTGATATCTTGGAGAAATTAGAGCCCTTACCACAGGCGACTCGAGTCCTTGTTTCAGGATTTGATGAATACTCTCAAGAATCAAAGACTTCAACTCCAGGCGCAAGCTGGATATTTAACTTCGAAGAGCTTAAAGCCTCCGGTGCTTTTCTTGCGACGAAGATGAATGGACAGCCTCTTCCAAAGGATCACGGATTTCCAGTCCGCCTTATGATGCCCGGTTGGTACGGCTGTACTTGTATTAAGTGGGTTAATGAGATTATTTTTGTTGACGACGACGAACCGGCAACTTCCCAGATGTTAGAATTCGCAGGTAGGACTAATCAAAAAGGAGTGCCTGAGCTTGCTAGAGATTATATGCCGGCGGTAATAGATCAGAGTGCAATGCCTGTGCGTGTGGAAAAATGGTATGTTGATGGAAAAATCCTTTACAGGGTGGTCGGGATCATTTGGGGCGGTGATAAACCAACGGACGCACTTGAGATTAGATTTAACTCCGACGGGGAATACCAAACTGTAACAGACTGTCCTTTGCCTAGAACACACCAAACCTGGTTAATGTGGTCGCATATCTGGCAACCGAAATCCCCTGGCAAATACAAAATTGCGCTTAGGATAAATGATCCAACAATTAGTACTCGGCGTTTAGACTCAGGACATTACATCCGCACCGTGGAAATCGATCAAGTTTAGATGATAAATCTTAATTGAAGGTTAGTTTGAGTTTAATTTTCAATCTATTGGATTTATCCGTGAAACAATCAAAAGGTCTTCATGGTAATCAGGAAGTTTTTTAAAGAATCCTGGAACTTTATTGAAAGTAGCACCCAAAACGTCATTAGAGTAAGCCCTGACTCCCGCAGAAAATCCTATATCGCCAGGTGTATTTTGATCAAAGAAAACCAGGAAGTGTAGATCTCCTTTATCGATGTTTTCAATGTGGTGGGGATATGCTTTGGGAATGAAGTACACATCTCCTTTCTTCAGCTCATATGTGTCAACATCGCCATCAGGACTTAAAACTGTCATTCTGGCTTTTCCTTTATTTACATATCCCATCTCTGCGGTTATTGGATGCCAGTGTGGTTCTCTCATGCCTTTATCAGTAATGCGCAGAGAGTACATAGATAGGTTTTCGAGTACCGACCAAGTGTTTTTCCTTGCTACCCTTGCCGATCCACCTTTATTTTGGAGTAGTGGATTTGATTCTTCTAAGTTTAATTTATAGGTGCTGGGAAAATGTGAATAGTCCGGTACTGTATTAAAATTCTTTTTCTTACCGATTAGTATTTTTTTTGGGGGCCTTTTTAAGTTTGAAAGGAGCTTAGCTTTAATTCCCCACGTGTTTCCAAGAACATTGTCTGTCATGGATCCAACTGATGCTGAAAGGCCAAAGTCTTCAGGTTCTTCATCTGAGAAAGCTAGGATTAACTCAAAATTTTCCTTCCCTATGTTCTCAATGTGATGTAGGTATCCCGATGGGACATAAAACATTTCTCCTTTAGATATCGTGAAACTGCCTTGTCTGCTCTCATTACCGAATATGGTCACCATAGCATTAACCCCTCAAACAATATGCCAGTTCATTGGCATTTGGATGCCAGTGAGGCTCCCTTACGCCTTTCGAATGTAATAAAAGCCTATAAATTGCCATTCCTTTTAAAGCATGAAAGTTTGTTTTGTTAGCGTAGGTTCTTGTACCTCCTTTCGTAACATCCTGTGGCTTGGTGGAAAGCAAATGGAAAACATGTGGTGATTTCATATCAAGCCTCCTACTTATTTAATTCGTCATGAGAATCTTAAAGAGCATTTTTAATTTTACAACTCGGTAATACTCTTTAGCTTGCAAAATGGTTTCAGTAGTCATTGCTGTAGACGTTACGTAATTCGGGGCTATTTTTTTAGATTTTAAATGGGCATTCAAAAAATTGCCAAAATCAATTCCGGAAGCGTTAAAAAAAGATTTAGGGTTGGGGTAGAATTAAAGATTTTTAGCTGTAGGAATTGATTTAATAAATCCTAATTTTTTGCCAGCCCTTGTCCTGACCCCTGAGCTGCATCGAAGGGTCGAAGGGTTGTTACCCGTTTCATGCTGAGTTTATCGAAGTATGTATCAAGACAAAGAAAATAATATATTGGATCATGGATGCTCGATTAAAATATCACCGGCATGACGGATGAGTAATAATCTAAAAATATAGAATTATTTTTTATAATTTTGTCCTTAAAATATGCGAAATCGATAACTTCTTTCACCGGTGTACAGTATCAAAAAAATTTCTAAGAAGCTATACTAAAGAACTATTTCATTTATAAAAAGGAGTAACATCAATGAGTGTAAGGATAATAGCAGAATTGCCAGTAAAACCCGAGAGGGTATCTGACATGAAGTCTTTAATGAAAGAAATACTCCCCGATACACGTGCATTTGAAGGTTGTAATAAAATTGATGTTTACAGCAACAGCGAAAACGAAAGCACCATTGTTTTGGTTGAAGATTGGGATTCACCCGAACATTACGAGAAATATCATGCATGGCGTGTAGAAACCGGTGTAATAGGAAAGATCCGCGAAATGCTTGCAGGGCCCGTCAGAAGACAGTTTCTTGATAGGGTTGATGTTTAGTATTCATATACTGCTCCCCTTTTGTCAAGACCGGTTTAAGTTGGTATCTTGAACTCGAATCATTCATTATCAATTATTAATGACCCCATCCTTATTATATTATTCAGGATCATTCATTTTAAATATCTTTACCATATCCAATGAAGCCATACGATGGAAATTAACGTCAAGAGACCACAACATTGCACCGTTTTCACTCGCGAGTGCAGCAATCAATAAATCGGCAAATCCAAATCTTTGCCCTTTCTTAATTGCTGGTTCTATCCATCCCTTAATTATTTCCCATGTAAGACTTGTGGGATACCAACAAGGAAGAGCAGACATCATTAACCTCAAACGCTTTAAGTCTTTTAAGGATGCCCCTGAAAGTAGCTCCACCTTAATTGGTGCTCCTAAAGCTACTTCATCCTCATCAAGTAGAAGACGTAGGTTTCTAGATTCCGAGCAGTCTTCATCTTTTAGAGAGTTAATCCATACAGAAGTATCAACAAGAATCATCGTTTTTTCGATGGTCTACGGCGAGATTTATCAATGTCGAATTCAAGTTTAATTGTTCCCATAGATTGCTTAAGTTGCTCTATTCGTCGCTTTCGGATTAACTCTTGCAATGATAGGATCACAGTGTCTGTTTTAGACTTAAAACCGAGCAACCTACGGGCTTCTTCAAGTAATGATTCGGGTATATCAAGAGTCGTGCGCATAATAAATACGTTAATATATATGCATTGAGATGTCAATGATTATGTATTTTTTATGTATATTATAATAAAAGTGTCATGTACACGGGGAGATAGAGCACCTAAAAAAGCTGAAGGTAATGGCTCATTTAGGATGGGAATATCGTTCAATGCCTTGCTTTAAGATTAAACATAATGAATGGAAATCTTGGTGATCAACTACAATATCATTTCCACCTTTGCCTCTTGAGATCACATGGTAAAATCCCCTGGGAATATGGAGTCTTGGTTTTCTCGCCATAATATAATTCTAGAGCTTAATTGACTTAGGTCAATATTCATGCCTGACCCCATCACTTCCAGAATCCTAAAAAATAATAAATTTTCTCGAACTTTACTCATCCGTCATCCTCGAATGTTTTAATCGGGGATCCATCGTTTAATATTTTATTTTCTTTGTCTTGATACATACTTCGATAAACTCAGCATGAAACGGGTAACAACCCTTCGACAAAGCTCAGGATAGGGCTGTCAAAAAATTAGGATTTATTAAATCAATTCCTACAGCTAAAAATATTTAATTCTACCCCAACCCCAAATCTTTTTCTAACGCTTCCGGAATTGATTTTGGCAATTTTTTGAATGCCCGTTTAAATCTTTTCCTTTTGGAAAAGGTTTAGAATGAAAAGTCTAAATCTTAAATTTTGTCCACGAAATATCTAACATCTACAGAGATGACAAGAGTTATTGTCATTTTCTTAACGCAATTTTTGGAACGCGAATTAAGTCATTCTGAATTTTGAAAATGATTGTACTGCTCCCCTTTTGTCAAGCCCGGTCTAAGTTGGAATCTTGAAGAATGGTATCCATCCTTGCGATTATCGTTAACTCCCTTTCCAAACAATTTTATGAGTCTTTCTCTAACATAAACTATGGCAGTATTATAGGGGGAGGTCATATGCTTGAAGGAAAAAAGTTTTGTTTTCAAGGAAGTATGTGGTCAGAGAGGAAAGTTTTGTGTTGACATGAACTTATCTTTTCGAGATAATGGGGTAAGAAAAGGTTTATGCATAAAATGGGATTATTAAATTTTTGATTATTTTAAATTATTCAAAATTATAATAGTGAAAAGGTGATGCAAATAAAGAAATTAGACTCTGAAGAAACAATTTCAGGAGTAA
>JALLOG010000086.1 GCA_027717645.1 Desulfobacterota bacterium AH_259_B03_O07 | reverse complement strand
CATTGATAACTATACGAACCCCTCTAATTTGTCTCATATGTAGTGGACCTATACACTCCTTGACAGCTATATATGAATTGTTATAAGATAGATATCAAAAGCATATCTTAATAGAAAGAGGTGAGCATTTTATGAAAACATTAAAAACAAATTATTTATTGGCGGTATCTTTAATAGTTGGATTATTTGTTTTTGTGATTGGTGTGAGTGAAGTTTTCGCTGGCACGGCTACTGGTAGTGGTAGAGAAGCTAAAGGTGGAGAGAAGTGCGGAGAACTAGATGGTACAAAAAGTACGGGTACCCTTGATGTTACGAGTGTAACTATAATTGATAAATTCGGTACTGAGACTCTCCTTACTTTTGACGTGCACTATAAGCTTAGCGGCAACAAGAGCACGAAGCCGAAAATAATTTTTTTAAAGGACTTAAACAGCGTTCGTAAAGGATCTTTGAAACAGGGGGATAATGTAAGTGCCGATATTACAACTTCAAAGTCCGGTGATCATGGAGTCTTGCTAATGAAGCTGAAAAAGCGCTGTTAGACCAAAACTACTTTAACATGAATTCGATATTACGAATTCTAGTTCATCCAGACCATATCAGAACACCGCAGTCCTCAAAGCCTTTGATTAGTTAACTAAAAAAATATGGAATAAATAGGGACTTCATTCCCAATTAGTCTCTATTTTTCTAAATTATTAATCAATATTTCTTATTAAAGTATAAAAGCATTAAACCAACTATAGAATATTAACACTTTTGCATTTATACAGAAGACAGCAAGAGGGGTACACTACGAAACTACTTGCTATTATTTAGGGAGAAATAAAGTTTAATTTTTTCACTTTAATTTCATGATTTAATTTGAGGAAATATAATTATGAAAAGAATAATTGTTAAGTTTCTTGTTCTTTTTTCAATCCTAATGGTCCTGCCAATAGTCGCCTTTACACAAGAAAATAAGTCTGATGGCATATACTTGATTTTAGATGCTTCGGGGTCGATGTGGGGTCAGCTACCCGATAAGAAAAGTAAGATCGAAGTCGCAAAGGAAGTTTTAAACGATTTTGTAAAAGGAGACTTCCAGGATAAGGAGCTCGCCTTCAGGGTTTATGGTCATAGAAAAAAGGCTGATTGTACTGATTCCGAGTTGTTAATTCCATTCGGTTCTCCCGAGAATGTTATTACGGGAATTAAGGATTCATTAAGTGGTATTAAACCGTTGGGGAAAACCCCCATAACCTATAGTTTGAAGCAAGCGCTAATTGATTTCGGTGATAGGAGTGGAGAAATCATTCTCATAAGTGATGGAGTAGAGACATGTGACATCGATCCATGCGAACTTGTTAAGGAATGGAAGGATAAGGACGTGGAGATAAAAGTTCACGTTGTTGGCTTGGGGCTTGATGAAAAGTCTAAAAAAGCGATGAAGTGTATAGCGGATGCTTCAGGAACCGAGTATCAGGATGCTTCCTCAGCCTCTGAATTAAAGTCCGGTCTCACAAAAATCAAAGAGAAAGCGACTGCTCCTGCTTTAATAATTAAGGGAAAGGATTCCTCGGGTAATTCGATAAGGATTGAGGGCACTTTGTCGGGGGATGGGGAAGAGCAAATCGAGGTCTCTAGTAATCGTAGATATTATAAAGTTGAACCCGGGGAATATACCTTAATGGCTGGAGTGCGCACAAAAAATGGAAATCTTTACAAACCTGTAACTAAATCTATTAAAGTAGCCGAGAGTGGTGAAACGGGTGTTGAAGTAGAAGTGGAGGTTCCTCCTTCAGTAAAAGCAAAATTTACCGACGAGGGTGAAGAGCAACGTGGCTCTTTGATACACGCTTATCAGGATGGAAAGGAGGTGTTTAAGTTTCGCTGGATGGATGAAGTCTATCTCGACGAGGGAACATATGAGTTTCGTGCGAAGCCGAACTTAGAGAACGATTTGTCTGTAACCGAATCATTTGGCCCAGGAGACCACAAGGAGATTGTCTTTGAAATGATCCATACTGTCCTTGTCAAAGTTAAGATGGTAGCATCAGATTCGGACATAGTTTTCAGGCAAAATTATGAGCTCTGGCAAGATGGTGAAAAGAAATATTTAGTTCATTTTCATAATGGCGCTCGTATACTCCCTGGAAAATATGATTTAAGGCTGCCTCATAAGTTATTTATTTACGATGTAAAAGACATTGAAGTAACCGATGAAGACGAGCAACAATTTGATTTTACTGTTCCAGTTGGGCATGTGACTTTTATTTATTAGAAAGCTGATGGAACAAGGGACAAGGATGATCGTGTATTTGTCACTACAAAATCGCTAAATAATGGTATTGTTCCAAACTATTCAAAAGGTGTTTATAGAAGAGGAGGTGTTAAGCATCCACTACCTCCTGGAAAATATATAGTAGATGGATGGAAACAAAAGGGAGATTATAATCCCGTAGAGTTTCAGATTAAAGAAGGTGATGATATAGAGATTGTTTTAAAAGCTAAAGATTAATTTTAAATAAAATTAACAGGGAGGAAAAATTATGCGCAAAAACAAAGTAATTAACAGGGTAAGAGAGATTGATATACCTGTTATCTTTTTAATCTCATTTTTCTTTATTTTTCTTGGAGCAAACATTTCTTATGGAAAGGAATATATGGTTAAGCTAAAGAGTGAGGGAATGGTTTTTAATGGAGATATAATCAGGTGCGGTTCAAAAGATGGAAAATCTCAGGTGGAAATCAAAAAGGGCAAGGGACCGGGAGGTCCGATTGACGACTGGACTATCACTAAAATAGAAGGTGATAAACAGATAATTATAAACATAAACAATATTGACAACACTGGAACGGAGATGGAAAACCCTATGTATAGTGGCTTAAAAGATATGGATCCTGAAAAGATGATGGAAGCAATGGGTGTTGAAGACGCCGGTGAGAAAACTGTGGCAGGGCATAAATGTAGTATTAAGAAGGTTTTTGGTACGGAGACATGTACAACTGAAGGTGGTGTTCTGTTAGAGGCAAAAGGGCCGGGAATGAGCGAAGTTGCCACTGAAGTTCTTGATAAATGTCCCGGTGAATATTTTGAGGTTGGCGATGTAAAGCTGGAAAAAATTGATATGAAGGGAATTATGGGGAAATAGACTAATCAGTGGGGGTTTTTCTCTATCTAAAATGAGAAAAACCCCACGGTTTTAAATTAAATATTTAAATAGGGACAGACACTATTTTTCAAAAAATTCATTGATATATTCTCAGTCCCCTAGTTTCTAAGAATGACCTTAGCTCCATCATAGACGAAGTGGTAGGTTATAGCACCATTTTCAGTCATCGTCGAGTAATAAGGATTCCATTGTAGATCGTCTCGAATGTAAAACTAACCCTGGGAAAAAGTTTCTGTCCCTATTTTGAGGATGTGAAATCAATTAAAAAAATAAAAATAAGGAGAATCTAACATGACTAATGCAATAACAGGATTAGAAAAAGCTATGTGTAATATGACATTGAAAATAGGTCTGATTTCAACCTTTTTTGTATCACTAATGGCATATAATGGGCTCGCCGGAGAGCTTCCCAAAAAACTACATCCTTTGGAGAGTTATTGTGTGACATATAAGTTGGAAGGGATGATGAAGGGTATAAAGACAGTTTATTCCAAAAATTGGGGTAAAAACAGAGTAGAGATAACTAAAGCAGAATTAAAAGTACCAGGGGTTGATATGGTCCAAAAAGAAAATAAAAAGGTTATAATAAAGGTCACTGATGATGGTCAGTCGATAATCAGCATTAACCTTGAAGATAATACGGGAACAACGATGAAAAATCCGATGTTTGAAATGGTAATGCAAGGTATGAAGGGCAAGGATCCAAAGAAATTCGGAGAAGAAATAATGAAAAAGATGGGTGCTAAGGTTGTTGGCGAGAAAGTTGTTGCAGGTGAAAAGTGTAAAATTTGGGAGCTGCCTGGTTTAGCTAAAACGTGTATTACAGATGATGGAATAACTCTAGAATCAATTTCGGAAGCCGTAGGGATGAGTGAGGTTGCAACAGAGATCAAGAGAAACGATCCAGGTCCTAACAGTGCTTATGAAATAGGTGATGCAAAAATAGAAGAGATCGATATGAAGGGATTGATGCCCAAGTAAGATATGAGACATTAATTATTTTGTAATTAAAATAAAACAAATAGGGACAACAGACACTATTTTTAAAAAATTTCATTGATATATTGTTAATTCCCTATTTGGTATGAATGACCTCAGCTCCAACATAGACGATATAGTAGGGTATTGCAGCATTTTCAGTCATCGTCGAGGAATCAGCATTCTATTGTAGTTCATCTCTAACATAGAAATAGCGCAGGAAAATCTGCCCCAATTTATAGGAGACTTCTATGGCGCAAATTAAAATCAGGGAAGCTGCAGTTGGGGATGCTGAAGCAATGGCAATAATACTACGGGAAATTGGTTGGTCTGAAAGAAGGAACGCTTTGCCTCTTAGAGAGGTTTGGGGGCCTATAGAGAAACTGATCGAACACACTGTGGTATATAAAGAAAATCATACAGCGCTAGTTGCTGTTGATGAGAATGATGAAGTTATTGGTTTTACAAATGTGCATTGGGTTCCATTTATCATGTTGGGAAGTTATGAAGGCTATGTTTCTGATGTTTTTGTCAGCCCTAAAGCTAGTGGAAGAGGGGCAGGAAATTTATTATTAGAGTCAATTATGAAGGAAGGTAAGGCACGAGGGTGTATGAGGCTAATGGTTACAAACGGTAAAGATAAATCTTCTTACAAAAGGGGATTTTATAAAAAGTTAGGTTGGACTGAGAGACCCCAGGTAGCAAACTTTGTCTTTTACTATAGGGAGCCATGGTCTTAATTTTGATATTAAGCTTTAGTTGTAATTTCATTTCATCGCGATAGACCGGTTTATATTCCACCTACCTGTGATTGACGATTCTTACAACAACCATTTTCCATATATTTAAACATATTAAAGGTTACTTAGAGGAGCATTTAATTCTAGAATCATATTGCAAATTGTTGTTAGGTTGGAGTCGTGATTTAAGTTTCCGATGCAAATACATCAAGGCTAATTGTATTAAGCTGTTTTACGCTCGCGGCCCGGTCTCGCTATTACGAAGCCAACAAAGACAATAATAGCCAGGATTGATAAAATACTAAATGTCAGTGGCATAGCAGTAGTAGCACCATCGTGCAATGCACTTATTCCAATTGTGCTGAGACCTGCAATGACAAATTGAATAAATCCCATCATCGCTGATGCAGAACCAGTGATGTTTTTAAAAGGTATTAGTGCATTTGCCATGGCAGGAGGAACCGCCAAGGCAACACCCACAAAGATTATCATAATAGGAAACAGGATTGTCACAAATGTAATATTGTCTAACTTTGCGAACAGCCCTAGTAATAATGATCCAACCAGCATGGTGAAGAGTCCTGCCATTATAATCAAGTTGTCACTTACACGGTTGCTGAGTAAAGAACAGACGATGGATCCAGCTATAAAACTGAAGACTATTGCACCTGCTACGGCTGCGAACCAATTTGATGTAAGCTTAAGTATGTTAACGACCAATGCAGGGGCTTCGATCAAACAGGAATAGACTACTCCGATGCAAAGACCAACAACTATGAGGTAGGGTAAGAAATAGGGATCTTTCAATATGAAATAGTAATTTCTAAATAAAGATCTGTAGTTCAATGCGTCTTTGTTTGGGGTGATATTGGTTTCGGGGAAGAACCGCCAAACAGAGATAAGTAAAATAATTGCTAGGATCACTAAGATAAGAAAATTAATATGCCAACCAAACCAGTGATCTACGAAGCTTCCTACGATGGGTCCAAGGCCGGGTGCTAATGCAAAAGCCGCATCCCTTTTTGCAAAAACTTTAGCCCTCTGGTCTTCGGGGAATGCATCTCTAATTGCAGCTGATGAAATTACGCCACCTGCGCATGATCCTAGTGCTTGTACAAGGCGCCCTGCAAGCAACTGATCAATAGAATAGCTAGTAAGGCAAACTACAGAGCCGATTATGAAGATTGCTGCGCCAATCAACATAATGGGTTTCCGACCATACCTATCGGATAACGGACCATAAAATAGTTCACTGATTCCATAGCCAAATAGATAGACGGTCATGGTGAGCTGCGTAGTGCTGTAGGCAACCCCTAAGTCACGTGTGATACTTGGCAATGATGGTGTATACTCGGTATCCCCGAATGGTCCTACTGAAACCATCAAAACAAGAATAAAAAGTGGGGGTATCGCCACAGCTTTGTTATAGTTGTTAGTTAATTCCATTCTTAATCAATGAAGAGTTATTTTTATAAAAATTATGTATATCAAATTGATGACCAAGTTTGCTCATATATCTATACTTTTAGACTAAGAACTTCAAGTGCCAACACTCAGTAAGCATAAAATTTCCACCGAGTGAATTTGATTCTGTTTAGAAAATAGTCTATTATGTAGCAGTTTAGTTTAATAGAAAGAAGAATATTGATAGTAAAAGTGTTGAAATAGGAGAACATATTATATGAAATTACTGCTTATCAATCCGAAATTTACTGAGAGTTTCTGGAGTTTTAAATGGGCGGTAGACAATATTATGCCGTCGGAGATAAGAACTATCAATCCGCCTCTGGGTTTAGCTACTGTTGCTGCATTGAGCCCTCGGGATTGGGAAATTGAAATAGTTGATGAAAATATTGAGACAATACCGCTTGAACCGGATGCGGATATTATCGGTATATGTGGGATGGCGATACAATTTAACAGGCAGAAGGAATTGCTGACCTTTTACAGAAATCAGGGATATTTTGTAGTTGCTGGGGGAAGTTTTGCTTCATTATGTCCCGAAGAGTATGAAAATCTGGCAGATTCTATTATATCTGGTGAAGCGGAGTATATTTGGAAACAGTTTTGTAGGGATTTTGAAGATGGTAATCATAAGAATTTATACCAGGAAACTGGCGTGGTTTCTCTAGAAGATTCCCCAATTCCTAGGTTCGATCTATTGAAATTGGACAAATATCAAGCAGTGAGCTTGCAATTTTCAAGGGGTTGTCCATTCAGATGTGAATTCTGTGACATAATTATTATGTTTGGACGAAAGCCCAGAACAAAGTCTTTTGAACAAGTGGGAAGAGAGCTGGATGAATTGAGGAGGTCTAATGTTAAAAATGTATTTTTTGTAGATGATAACTTTATTGGGAATAAGCCGGTTGCAACAAAGCTTACTGCTTATTTGAGAGATTACCAGAAAGCGCACGATTACAGTTTTTTATTTGGTACTGAAACATCCTTAAACCTTGCACAGGATGAAAAGCTTCTAAGACTATTTCGAGAGGCTAATTTCGGTTGGATTTTTACTGGCATTGAATCTCCCGATGAAGATAGTCTGAAGGAAACCCTAAAATTCCAAAACACTCGTGCCGATATATTGACCTCCGTGAGGAAAATATATTCTTATGGTATAGAAGTGTTAGCTGGATTTATCATCGGGTTTGATAATGACACAATTAAAAGCTTCGACTTACAGTATAACTTCATACGTAAATCTGGGATTCAGGCTTCTATGATCGGTCTCCTCATGGCTATTCCTAAAACTCCACTATATGAGAGGCTTGAGAAAGATGGGAGACTGATTCATGAATCGGACAAGATTGACAACACTAAGCTCAGTACTAATGTTGTTCCTAAACAAATGAGCTATGATGAGTTGGTTAACGGCTACCGTGATCTTTTTTACCGACTCTTAGATGATCGTGCCATAGCGGATAAGATTAAGAATAAAATCCTTTTCCTTAAAGATCCACTATACAGAAATCAATATCCTATCAGCTACCAGTTGGGTGCCTTAGCTAAGTTTATTGTAAGAGGAGTTATAGCTGGTGGCCCCTCTCGAATATATCATTTTATTCGATCATTTCCATTCACTCACCCCAATCAAATTCCTGTAGTAATCCAGGATTGGGTCATAGGAATTAGCATGAAAGACTATGTAGATCGCCATTTTATTCGGGAATTTGATAAAGCTAATAGTTTGACAGATACATATAAAGGGTTATTGGAAAAAGCATTTCAGCGTTATCTAAATCATGGTGCCCTTGAGGTGTCATTGGATAAGGTAAAGAATGCTGCATCTATCCTTTCAATTTCTATGACAGGCTGGTTAGATCGTGAATTCTTTGTGGGAGCCGCGCCGCACCTCGAGAAGTTTCTCCAAAATACAACTTCATCGATTACCCTAAACATTGAGGACTTCCATGAAACTCAGCGTCAACATTTAAATGGTCTTTTGAAGCGGCTTTCAAGATATGGCGACAGAATTCATATAGCCGTTCATGAAAAATTTAGACACATGGTCGATGTAGACTCGTCTATATTTAACCTGGTATTGGAAGATAAGTGAGAAAAGGCTAGTTGTTAGCAGTTACAGTATCCTTAAATAAAAATTGCACACAAAGTGGATGTTCTCTGGCACTTTGTCTTTTACACGAAAAAATCCTTGCTGTTTTGCCTTTCGGATTTTAAGATCAAAAAAAGCTGACTTATTATTTAGCGTGGATTCTATTAAATTTAATAAAACGATATTATGGATACCCTATGGCGGAAATAAAAAATCATAAAGATAAATCGCAATCTGTCGTACTCTTGATTGACTGTCCAGACAGAAAGGGATTGGTAGCATCTGTAACTGAATTTATATTCAAAAACAATGGGAATATCATTACATTAGATCAACACATAGATGCTCAAAAGAAGGTTTTCTTTATGAGGGTAGAATGGGACCTGGAGAAATTTTCTATTCCAAGGGAGAAGATTGGAGAATATTTACAGGCATTAGTTGCTGAAAAATTTAAAATGAAGTGGAGGATGTATTTCTCCGACGAAACCCCACGGATGGCTATTTTCGTATCTAAGCTTCCTCACTGTTTGTTTGATGTTCTCTCGCGCTTTCAGTCAGGGGAATGGAATGTGGAAGTGCCAGTAATAATCAGCAACCATACTGATATGGAACCTGTCTCTAAGAGTTTTGGGATCGATTATCATGTTTTTCAGATTAACAAAGATAACAAAAAAAAGCAGGAAATAGAGCAGATAAAGCTCTTAAAGAAATATGACATTGACTTCATAGTACTTGCCAGATATATGCAAATTTTGACAGAAGATTTTGTGTCTAACTATGAAAATAGAATTATAAATATTCATCATTCCTTTCTTCCGGCCTTCCCTGGGGCGAAACCGTATCACTCAGCATATGAGCGAGGGGTTAAAATTATTGGTGCTACAAGTCATTATGTGACTGCCGAATTAGATGCAGGTCCAATAATAGAACAGGATGTCGTAAGGGTAAGCCATAAAGACGATGTGGAAAATATGGTTAGAAGAGGGCGTGATCTAGAGAAAGTTGTTCTTTCAAGGGCGATCACATATCACCTCGAGCACAAAATTCTTATTCACGAAAATCGTACGTTGGTTTTTCACTAAAAACCAGAAAAAAAATTGGGACTGTACCACCGTGGACTGTCTCCATTTTTTAAATAACGTAAATTTCCGAATGATTTAAGGCTACCCAAAAATTTAACAAAAATCCTTAATTCTCCTTTACAAAAGGAGGAGACTAAATAAAGTCCCTCTTTCTTAAAGAGGGACTTAGGGAGATTTCAACGTCTTCGTTTCTGATTTTCTTAACGCAATTTTTGGAAGGCCAATTAAATCCTTTCCAATTTGAAAAGGGTTAAAGAATAAGAAGATAACATTAACACTGAAGTACTTTTTTGAATGAATTATTTGACACCTACTGCAATAGCGGAAGGGTCGGCAGTTAACTGTGCTTATATGCTTTCGCTTGGTGCTGGGAGTTTCATTTGAATAGTGTTAAGATAAAAAAAATTGCTAATGATTTAAGTTATGGACATTAAAGTAAAGAGAGTTTTTGAAAAAGCCTCAAAAGATGATGGGATTAGGATTTTAGTTGATCGTTTATGGCCGCGCGGAATGTCAAAAAAGGATGCGTTACTTGACCTTTGGCTTAAAGATGTTGCTCCCAGCAATGAACTGCGGAAATGGTTTAATCATGAGCCAGAGAAATGGGAGGAATTCAAGTCACGGTATTTTTCTGAATTAGACAAAAAGCTAGATCTGGTCTCAAAGCTAAAAAAGTATGCAGGAGGAGGTACGTTGACATTGCTATTCAGTGCCAAGGAAACTAAATTTAATAATGCCATAGTACTAAAGGAATACTTGGAAAAAGAGTTATAGTTCACATCTATAAGTTTCTCCAAAGAGTAAAATAGTTTTTAATCAGTGTTGCTTTCTACATGGTTTCTCGTATTTACCCTCTCCCCATTGAGGGAGAGGGTTAGGTTGAGGGGGATATTAGAATTTATTGTTTTGATTTCTCAAGCTTGAAGTAGGGATTATCATTATTAATAGACTGGATTAGTAAATAATATGAAACAATTAAGGTAAGACCTTGTGGCAGACTCGACTAAAAAATGCAAGTTTTGCAAAATCATAAAGGGGGATCTAGAAGCATACAGAGTGTTTGAAGATGAGAATTCAATTGGAATTCTTGACCATCGTCCGCTCTTTCCCGGACATGTCCTTCTCATACCTAGGAAACATCATGAAACACTCGGAGACCTGCCGGAGGATTTGATTGAGCCATTTTTCTCTAATGTGCAATTAATGTCTAAAGTAGTTGGGCAAGCTATGGAGTCTCAAGGCACTTTCATAGCTATGAATAATCGAGTTAGCCAAAGCATTCCACACTTGCATGTTCACATTGTTCCCAGAAACAAAGGGGATGGATTAAGAGGTTTTTTCTGGCCTCGCCAAAAATATTCCAGTGAGGAGCACAAAGCTAATGTCCAAAGGCTTATCTCGCATTCAATATCAGAGCTTTTAGATAAAGGGTGAATAAGAGGTTAGCCTACCGGTCTTGCTTGTAGGAATAATCGTTCTGCGGATAAATATCACACTTCGACCCGGCTCAGTGCGAGCCGATTTTTTGTGCCCTCACCTTAATCCTCCCCCTGTCATTTAAAGGGGGAGGAGATTTTAGCGATACAAATTCTTTCTATCTACGTTTCAAATTTGATAATAAATCTAGCCGAAGTATAATTAATCCTTCTAATCTTAACGAACTTCAAAAATACATTTTAAAAATCTAATGAGTGATAACTCTAATAGAAAGGATAACCAGGTGAAATTTCAGGGCACTGATACATATATTTCTACTAGAGAATTGAATCTAGCAGTGAATGCTGCTGTTACTTTACAGAGACCGTTGTTAGTAAAAGGCGAGCCCGGTACAGGAAAAACAATGTTAGCGCATGAGATATCAAAGGGTTTGAATAAAAGGCTTATCACCTGGCATATTAAATCTACTTCTACTGCTCAGCAAGGCCTATATGAGTATGACGCTGTATCAAGGCTTAGAGATTCCCAACTGGGTTACGAAGGCGTAGAAAATATAGCCAACTACATAAAAAAAGGGAAAATGTGGGAAGCATTTGAATCCGAAGAGCAGGTTGTTTTATTGATAGATGAAATCGATAAGGCGGATATAGAGTTTCCGAACGATTTACTCCTGGAACTGGATAGGATGGAATTTTACTGTTATGAGTTGCAACTGACAGTTGAAGCAAGGCACAGGCCTATTGTCGTTATAACCTCAAACAACGAGAAAGAACTTCCAGATGCCTTTTTGAGGAGATGCTTTTTCCATTATATCAGTTTCCCGGAAAAAGAGACGTTAAAGGACATCGTAGACGTGCACTACCCGAATCTTGAGAATAAACTGATTGAAAGTGCTATGAGGGTTTTCTACGAACTTAGGGAAATTACGGGATTAAAGAAAAGACCGTCAACAAGCGAGCTATTAGACTGGTTGAAGCTTCTGATTGTTGGCAAGATAACTTCAAACGAATTATCCTCTATCGATATAACCAAGGACATGCCACCATTCTCGGGTGCACTGCTTAAAAATGAGCAGGATCATGAGCTATTAGAAAATATAAGATTTAGATTCAGACGGTAGTTTTTATTTTATAAATAAGTACTTACTCTTACATATGTTCTTAGATTTTTTTCTCTTATTAAAGAATGATGGCCTTCCGGTAACAATAAAGGAATATCTCACCCTTCTCGAAGCTCTTGATAATAATATAGTGGACTATAGCGTGGATGACTTTTACTATCTATGCCGTTCTGTTTTAATCAAACACGAACAGCACATTGATCGCTTCGATTTACTTTTCGGTAAATACTTCAAGGGAATTGATGAGATTGATACTGATGAATTTATGAAGATACCTGAGGAATGGCTTAGGAGGGGGTTCGAGAGAATTTTAAGCGAAGAAGATAAAGAAATGATTAAGGCAATGGGTGGTCTTGATAAATTGATAGAGCGCCTAAAGGAGCTGATGAAGGAGCAGAAGAAAAGGCATGCGGGTGGTGGCAAATGGATAGGAACTGGAGGAACATCTCCATTTGGGGCATACGGTTACCATCCTCAAGGCATCAGGATCGGTCAAGCTGAAAGCAGAAATCGAAGGGCAGTTAAAGTTTGGGAAAAAAGGGAATTTAAAAATCTCGATGACAGCGTTGAGCTCAGCACCAGAAATATGAAAATGGCTTTAAAGAGATTGCGTTTGCTTACTCGTGAGGGCAGGGACGAGGAACTGGATCTGGACGGCACCATTCAAAGGACCTGCAAAAATGCGGGTTATCTTGAATTAGAGATGCTTCCTTCGAGAAAGAACAACGTTAAGGTATTACTTTTTCTTGATATTGGTGGGTCGATGGATGACCACATAGAGATTTGTGCACAATTATTCTCCGCAGCTAAGTATCAATTCAAACATTTGGAACACTTTTATTTTCATAATTGTATTTACGAGGCTCTATGGAAGGATAACGCAAGGCGTTGGCAACAGTCGATTCCTACTTTCGAGGTACTTCATAAATACAATAACGATTATAATGTAATAATAGTTGGCGATGCTTCCATGTCTCCCTGGGAATTACTTTATCCAAATGGTAGCGTGGAGCATAACAATGACGAGGCAGGCTTTACATGGCTAACCAGGATAAAAAACCAGTACCCTCAAATGGTTTGGCTAAATCCGGTACAAAAAGATTATTGGCGTTATACAGAGAGTATTCATATGTTAAAAGAATTTATGGGCAGTCGTATGTATCCATTAACTTTAGCAGGGCTTCAAGATTCAATAATAGAATTGAAAACTAAAAATTATTCCCTCCAACATAATTAATTTTGAACTAGCGAATTCCCTGTAGCTTGCTACAGGCTTTCCTCTCGCCTGTCATTTAAGATGTTATACAATTCGAGGACAGTTTAATTATTTTCAATATTACGATCTCATTG
>JALLOG010000085.1 GCA_027717645.1 Desulfobacterota bacterium AH_259_B03_O07 | reverse complement strand
AAGTTCGCCATAGCCTGGCACATCTTCATGACATGAATAGGGCTCGCACCCCTTAAGAAAAGTTCCGGACTTCCGACGTAAGCGATTCTTAAGCCTTTAAAATCTACCATTTTGTAAAAAGTACAGGGAAAAAGTATGTTTATTTTAGAACATTATTATTTAGTCTTAATATTAATAATGAGAATTACAAGTTTGTATCATTGCTAGCTTCGGAATTTAAATCTACATTGCAATAAGATGAGTATTTTCAGTATCAGTCTATAGTAAAATACTATTTTAATAATATAGTTACTTTTTCTACGTAAATATAAATATAAGTTGTACCAGGATTAACTATTTAAACCGCCCATTTATTGTGAGATAAGTTTTGGGAAGCTAATTTTATTAACCTTTCATCCCTTGTGGGTGATTTTTGTCGTGAAAAAGGATGTAATCTAATCCAGAAGACTTGACTCAGTTCGTTGATAGTGAAGTTCTGTTTGCGCTGTAAAGCGTCACTAACCCGATAGAGAAGTTTTTTAGGGCTTTTTTCATAATTTTTGCATACAATTTCAATCAAAGGACGGTTTGATTATACTTCCAAACAAATTAAAAAGTCTTAAGGATTCCACAGAATACTAGAAGAAAGATGAGTGTACGAAAAAAATTTTGTATAATCAGTAGGTAAGCTTGTACGGGAAGATACAATTCAATGTGGTTCTGGAATGTCCTCGCTAGTTTGTCCTTTGTTTTGACAGCTGTTCTTGGTTGGGTGACAATTCACACGTCATCGGAACCGATAATCCTTGGGCAATATTCGTCCACTTACTTCAAGCTCCATATGGGAATTGCAGCGTTAGTGGTGCCAAGCCTTTTGGCCCAAGTTAATTTCTTTTACAGGCGGATTTATAACTGGCGTAAGGAGATCCTTCTCGCCTTTTTCTCAATTCTTCTTGCGCTCATCGCGGTAGAAGTAGCGATTCGAGCATTTGATCCTCTTGGAGTTTCCTATTTTCACGAGGTTTCCAGATATAAGATAGATAAAATTTTCGATCCCGCTCTTGTCTACAAACATGCTCCCGGCCTTGAGCGAATATATCAGGGAGTCGAGGTTTCCTTCAACGAGCTCGGATTACGCGATCGCAAATTAGAGGAAAAGCAAACGGATGAGTTCCGAATTCTACTACTTGGCGATTCGGTGACATTCGGGTGGGGTGTAGCTGTAAAAGACACCTTTAGTCGAAAACTCGAAACAATTTTAGCATCCCGGCTTGGACGCCCAGTCAGAACTGTCAATGCTGGAGTAGGCAGCTACAATACAGTTCAAGAAGACGCTTTTCTAAGAACTCAGGGCGACGTCATCGATCCGGATGTCGTTATCCTCGTCTACGTTGAAAATGATATTGAGCCAAGCTCGAATAGAGATATAGGTGGAAAATCACCTCTCAAAGCCATTAATACACTGTTACAGAAAAGTTGGTTGTACAGGCTTGTGGTTTTCGCCGTCAAATACGCTAGCCCAAATGAGCCAGTTTTACTAAACAAGAATGCGAGCGGTGTAAAGGAATCAATGAAAGCCCTCACATCTATTGCTACCTATTGTCGAGAACGGAATATCGGCTTTGTTACTTTCATTTATCGAGGTCAAAACGAATCTTCCTCGAAGTCATCAGTCCTCAGTCAGCTACTATCAGGAATTTCTGCAATCGGAAACGAGTACGGCTTTCTTGTTAGTGACATTGGATTGTGGTGGGGAAACGCGGAAATGAGATCAGTAACTAACTCAACTGTTGATTCTCATCCTAACCATCGCGGTCACCAGATTCTGGCCGCTGGAATGGCAGATATTCTTATAAAGCATGGTCTAGTCAGTAAAACAGGGCTGAATTCCCCTTAGACTTTACGAGGATCTAAGTCACAAAGCAATCCCAAAAACAACAGACCGCATCAGGAGATTACTTCGTGGAATTTATTGTAAAGGGGGATTTTTGCTTTTGATTTTCCCTTTTTAATGAAGAATTAGGTAGGATTTAAGAAAACTAGGAGTTCTCCGTAAGATTAAACCATCTTTATTATAAACTGCATTATAAACTGCGATATAATATAAAAATACTTACATTTTAGGAAGACAAAATGAAAAACTTAGATTGCCTTTGGTACCCTGCATGACGACGTAATATGCATAAAAATTATAGTTTAACAATAAGGATAGTTAGGCTGCTTTCGAAAAAAGTAGGCTAATATAAATCATGTTTTTCTAAAACGGTGGGAATCTGCCACTATATATCTTTTCAAACTTAATAAGTCTATATGATTACTTTGGAAAATTGTGACATCATTTAAATGTAGAAATCGAAAATATGTTTATTTTCTATGAAATTCCATAATAAGATGTTATTTGATTAAGAAATACTTTTTCTTGTTAAGATACACCTAGGTCGTAGCAAGTTTAACTTTAATATGGAAAAGAGTCAAAACATAACAAGAAGCCTTTTTTTAAATGCCTCTTGGCTGTTCGGAGGAAAAACATCAGCCAGCATCTTTTCAGCTATTCAAACAATTATCATTGCAAGGATGCTTGGAATTAGCGACTATGGGCTACTTGTATTGATAATTGCCTACGTGGATATTCTGAACGCATTGTTTGACTTTAAAGTTTGGGAAACTGCAACCAAATATATAGGTACCTTCTGGCTAAAAGGAGAAAAGGAAAGAACTTCCTCTATGATTAAGCTTTCCTATTTTGTTGACATAGCAAGTGGGAGTTTAGCGTTTCTGATAGCTATTATTACTGCAAAGATTGCAAGCAAATACTTGATCCATTCTCCAGATGCGTATGACCTAATTTGTATATATGCTTTTAGCCTTCTAATTGATACAGCAAACTTGACTTCTGACGCCATCCTTCGGGTATTTGACAGGTTTAAACTAATTGCCTTCATTGTTTCCTTAAATAACTTAATTAGACTTGCTCTTGTTTCGATAGTCCTTTATTTAGGCATGGGAATACAAGGAGTTTTATTTTCTTTCATAGCGGCTAGCTTTTTAGGGTTTGCTGTAAGGTTTTGGGCAGTTACTAAAACCCTAAATGAAAACGGTCTACAAAGGTGGTGGAAATCGAATATGGGTCTCGTTAAAGACCAATGGAAGAGCATAGCATGGTTCTTGAGCAATACGGGTCTGGCAGGAACTTTTAACATGGCAAGTGATAATTTCCTGGGAGTTCTGGTTCTTGGTTACTTCTCCGGGAAAGAGGCAGCAGCATATTATAAAGTGGCAAGATCCATTGTAAAAATAATGACACGTATCATGGATCCACTATATGAGGCTATATACCCTGAGCTAGTGAGAATATCTGGTCTTAATGACTTGAAGGAGTTTAAAAAACTCCTCAAATCCTCAACAATAACTCTAATGAAATTCATTGTCCCTATAGCTATATTGTTACTGATTTTTTCAGGTCCAATTATAAACATAGTATATGGAGAAGAGTATCATCCATCTTCAGATGTACTTAGAGTCTTAACTCTTGCTATCTTCATTACTCTATTAACCTTTTGGATAAATCCTGCTCTTCTTGCGTTTGGCAGACCGGGCTTAAGAAATCTAATGGTATTCACGTCTACTACAATATATCTGGTGATGTTGTTTTTATTTGTTCCTAATTACTCTTATTTAGGAGCTGCTTTTGCGCTTTTAGGGTATGCTGTAACAAATGCTTTGCTCGCAGTTATCTGTTTTCAGGTCTCAATAAGAAGAGAAAAAGTAAGGCTATTGAAAGTCTGAGCTTTTGATGCCGACGTTTGAACAAATTGTATATCAGATAATATTACCGGGAAAAAGATTAGAATTATTCGAAAAAGCATATATCTTCAAATACAGTGAACTTATTATAGTAACGATCATGGTTAAATTCAAGCGCCCATTTCTCACAAAGATTATAGAAAGAATTCCTCAAACTGTGTGTCTTAGATCGGGAATATTCGTTCGCCTGAGACATAAGCGTGATAACCGTAAGTTCTGGCATATCTTTACCTCTCAGGAATACATGTCATTCATTCCCGATTTGATGACTCTAAAACTGCCCTCTATTTCCATTGTCGACTGTGGCGCGGGCATCGGGTTGTTCTCGCTCTTAATTGAACATCTACGCAGGATTGATAATCTTCCGTGGGAGAAGGTTTTTTATATACTGATTGAACCTTCTCCCTACAATTTTATTACGCTTAAGGACAACATAATGAGAAACTTTCCCGACGGTTCATACAGACTGGTCGATGGAATGGTTGGATTAGATAGAGGGGTTTCTGAGTTTTACGAATCAAAAAAACGGCCTTTCAGTTCCGGCTTATTTAAAAATAATTTTGAAAAAGAAAAGTTACGTGTAATCAGACTTCCATTCATAGATATAACAGAATTTTTGCAAGCAAATCCGTGTATTTTAAAATTGGATATTGAAGGAGCAGAGTTTATTTTTCTCGAAACATATCGTGAAGCGTTATCCAATGTTGCGGCTCTCATAATAGAATGGCATTCAGAGATAGGAGATGTAAGTAAAGGAGAGTCTATACTTTCAGATATTGGTCTCAAAAAAGTGAAACGAAGCTGGGACGAGAGTAAGTGGTTTACTGATCTTTATATGAAAATTTAGTGATCTACAAGGTAGCTAATTTATTTAAGAATTGTATCCTGCCCGAGGTAAAAATAACACCATCGATGTACATGAATTCAATTAGGAATCAATCCTTTCTCGTGAATATAATTTGCAAAAAGTTCGGCTTTAATCAAGGCCCCTTCTTCATTAACATGGCGTCCATCAGTCCAGTATTTCTTATCTCTAGGCATTTGATCGGCAAATTCAAAAATGGGTATGTTGTTTTTGATTGCAACTTCTCTTACAACATCATTGTTTTCTCTAATACCAATTTGTTGAAAAGGGAGTGATGCATAATCACCATCAAAGTATGGTGAATGTGCCCATGTGGCAAACATAATTTTTACATTATTTGCTTTTGCAATTGCAATCATGTTGTTTAAATTTCTACGAAAATATTCCGGTGGATTCTCTTTTAACAACTCCATTGGATCGCGATTTTCAACCTTTGGACCTAGATAATTTTCAGTATCCACGAAGGACCATACGCCTACCTGATGTGTCAACCGAAGTTTTCGACTTATAATCCTTAGAAGGGTGCTATATTCGATTAAAGGAATGGGTGGGGGCTCCCACTGTTTTCGTCTACCTGAATTATCTCCCGAGTAAACATCTGGAATAACCAGTCTAGCATTAACGTCATTAGTTCCGTGATAGATTATCAACAAGTCCGGATCAATATCTAGAACACGAAACTGCAGCTTAATTAAGGATTCCCAAGAGTTATATCCACCTACGCCAGCATTCATAACTTCTACGTTTTCGTACCCATATTTATCCTTTAAAATTTTCTCTAATTGTGCCGTGAACATTTTCTCATTGTCATCTACCTCTATAGTGTAAGTGCTAGAGCCTCCGAGAGCCACAATTCTAAATATTCCAGGGGGCTTTTTTGAGGGGAATTCACTATTCCGGTAGCCCAGAGAGTTGTGATATGTTAAGCCATTTCTGTAATTGGGAATCGGATAGTAACCCAGATAGTGGTGTTTAGTCTATTGATCGATAATTCTCAGGCTTAACATCCGTATATAATACGTATTTACGATATTGATCCGAGTTTGCAAAGTAATTTAACCAAATCCGGGAGCAGATTTCGAGAAATAATAATGTAATAAAAATACTCGAGACTAGTAAGAGAATCTCAACCTTTTTCTTCCTTATTGATGCCATTGTATAAGCTCTATGTTTCCTTATAATTTCTGAAGATGTAGTCAATAACCCTGTGCCTTCAATCGATCAGATACTTTGTCCGCGAAGGCTACTGGTTCGGGGTAATTATACCAGGAACAATTTTCATTTTCCGGATATTTCTTTAATTTTTTTTTACCTACAACACAAATTTATAAACCAATCTCTATTAGCTGAAATTTGCCCTTAACAATGTAAAATTCAATGCGGAAGAATAATACATTATAACTAAATATCAATGTAATTTGTTGTATAAATGGAGGTAGTGAGAGTTATGGTACGTTAAAATAAAACACCCTTAATTAAATTCAGTTTGCTATGGCAAAATGAACTATAATTAAATTGAATTGTAGTTATAGTAAGAGTTGAATGACATATTGTTAATAGTTATTATTGAACTCTAAATTTCAAACGGTAAGAAAGATTTCATGAAAATATTGGGTATATCCGCATTCTATCATGATTCGGCAGCTGCAATTATAAACAATGGCGAAGTAATTGCAGCAGCCCAGGAGGAACGATTTACAAGAAAGAAACATGATTTCTCTTTTCCTACTAATGCAATAGAATTTTGTCTGAAGTATTCCGGATTATCCGTAGATAAATTAGACGCTATTGTTTTTTACGATAAACCATTGTTAAAATTTGAGCGGCTTTTAGAAACTTACTATGGCATGGCCCCTAAAGGGCTTAAATCTTTCATAACCGCTATGCCAGTTTGGATTAAGGAAAAAATGTTTATTAAAAAACTAATTAATGACGAACTAAACAAGATAGATAAGTTCGATAAGAAGAAGGTCAAAATGCTCTTTCCCGAACATCATTTATCACATGCTGCGAGTGCATTTTATCCTTCACCCTTTGAAGAGGCGGCTATTTTAACTATTGATGGAGTCGGCGAATGGGCGACTGCCTCTATCTGTTATGGAAATGGAAACAAAATTATTATAAAAAAGGAACTTCGTTTTCCTCACTCACTTGGACTATTATATTCGGCTTTCACATATTTTTTAGGATTTAAGGTTAATTCGGGGGAATACAAATTAATGGGCTTAGCTCCTTACGGGAAGCCAAATTCAAGGGATGTAAATAGGTTCACTGATGCAATTAAGACTTGCTTGATAGAAATCAAGGGAGACGGTTCAATCTGGTTAGACCAGGATTACTTTCAATATGCGACTGGCTTAAGAATGGTCAACGACAAGAAATGGGAAAAGATTTTCGGCTTCCCAAGAAGGGGCCCAGAAACAGAGATTTTGCAATCTCATTGCGACTTAGCACTTGCGATTCAAACCGTAACCGAGGAAGTAATGCTAAAAATGGCCTACGAGGCGAAAAGGCTTACAAATGCCAGATACTTATGCATGGCTGGTGGAGTTGCTCTGAACTGTGTAGCGAATGGCAAGATACTTCGTGAAAAGCTGTTTGAAGATATTTTTATACAGCCGGCTGCGGGAGACGCCGGTGGTGCCCTTGGTGCTGCCTTAGCTGTACACTACATTTACTTCAATCAGGAAAGAAATCAAAAGTCGGCTTCAGATCACATGAGAGGGGCATTCTTGGGTCCGGAATTTTCGGACTTAGATATTAAATTGATGTCGAGAAAATACGACGCTGTTTACAAAGAATTTGATGATTTCGACGAATTAGTCGATCAGGTATCGACATATTTAATGGATGGTAACGCAATAGGTTGGTTTCAAGGTAGAATGGAGTTTGGTCCAAGAGCATTGGGGAATCGGAGTATCATTGGTGATGCCAGAAACACAGCAATGCAAAAGAAATTAAATTTGAAGATAAAATACCGTGAAAGCTTCAGACCATTTGCACCCTCGGTATTAGCAGAGGCTTGCAGTCAATATTTCGAGCTGGATGGGATTTCTCCTTACATGCTGCTTGTCGAATATGTGGTCGAAGATAGAAGGAGGCAATTACCATCCAACTATCAAGAGCTACCTTTGAGGGAAAAATTGTATTTTGGCCGGTCTGATATACCTGCGATTACTCATATAGATTTTTCAGCGAGAATTCAAACAGTTCATAGAGAAACAAATGAAAGGTTTTGGAAATTAATAAACATGTTCCAGCAAAAAACAGGATATGGATTGATTATAAATACCAGCTTCAATGTCAGAGGTGAACCAATTGTTTGTACTCCTGAGGATGCTTATAAGTGTTTCATGAGAACGGAGATGGATTATTTAGTATTGGGTGATCTGATTTTTCATAAGAAAGATCAGCCTGAATGGATAGAGCAGAAAAATTGGAAAGAAGAATTTGTCTTGGATTAGAAATTTATTGAATAGTTTGTAAACTAAAATTAATAAAAATTTAAATATCATTCTACAGGGTGAGAAATTATGGATTTTATAAGTGACTTATGGAATTTTCTAAAGGAAAGAAAAAAATGGTGGCTTTTGCCGATGATTATAGTTTTGTTTCTGATTGGAGGACTTATAATTATGGCAGGTGGATCTGCTGTAGCGCCATTTATCTACACGTTATTTTAAGTTCAAAAAATGAAAAGAGAAAAAAATTTAGAAACTATACTCACAATCTCAACGGGTTTACTAATTCTATATCTAATATTTGATGTAAAGTTGTTGTTAGCGTTTGCCATCGTAATAAGTATCGTAGGATTGTTTCTAGAATTTTTGAGTAGAAGAATTACTTGGCTTTGGATGAATCTGGCGATATTTCTTGGCAGGATTAATTCTAAGATCCTTCTAACATTGGTGTTTTTTATATTCCTAGTGCCAATTGCATTTGTCTATCGAATATTCAACAAGGATGTGTTGAAATTGAAAAGAAACAAAGATGGGACACACTATTTTAACAGGGATCATGAGTTTTCATCTAAAGATTTTGATAATATTTGGTAATTATTATGAATGAATGAATGAATAATTTATCCCGGATAACAAATATCAACCCGATTATATGAAGTCAAAATGCAATCGTTCAAAATCTTTCCTTTATAATTAACATACTGTTAAGCTTCATTTGATATGAAAATATAATTTTAATGTACGTTGAGTTTTGATTTGATATATCTAATGAAGCTCCCTGCAGCAAGCTAGAGGGTATCAAAATATAAACCGAAAGTCTGACCTGTCATTGCTGTAGATGTTAGATATTTCAGGGACAGTCTTTTCGATTTTAAATGGGCATTCAAAAAATTGCCAAAATCAATTCCGAAAGCGTTAAAAAAAGATTTAGGGTTGGGGTTGAATTAAAGATTTTTAGCCGTAGGAATTGATTTAATAAATCCTAATTTTTTGCCAGCCCTTGATTTTTGTTTCTTTGTATCAAGACAAAGAAAATAAAATATTAAACGATGGATCCCCGATTAAAACATTCGAGGATGACGGATGAGTAAAGTTCGAGAAAATTTATTATTTTTTTGGATTCTGTCCTCGAATTACGTGACATCTACAGCGATGACAAAAATGGGAGATTGCTTCACGGAGTCTATACTGAGTTAGTCGAAGTGTTCGCAATGACAGGACAGAGGCAACTCTTTAGCAAGCTACAGGGAATTCGCCTGTTAAAGTTTTGAAATCTTAAAGCTAAAAAAGTTCATTACTCGTACCTTAGCGCCTCAATAGGGTCTAACTTGGATGCTTTTCTAGCAGGGTAAATCCCAAAAAAAATTCCAATCATCGCGGCGAAACCAAATGCGATAAAAATAGAAGTTATCGAGACCACCGCAGGCCAATTTGTAAATGATGAAGAAATCTTTGACGCCGCTATCCCTAAAATTACTCCTATTATCCCTCCAACTACCGATAGTAATACAGCCTCAATCATAAACTGGATTAGTATATCCCGCTCTTTAGCACCAACAGCCATTCGGATTCCAATCTCTCTAGTTCTTTCTCCCACAGAAACGAGCATAATGTTCATAATTCCAATTCCGCCCACTATGAGAGAAATGGAAGCAATGCTTCCGAGGAGAATAGTCATTATTTTTGAGATTGTGAATATTCTTTCTATGTGAGTAAGCTGAGTTCTCACATAGAAATCATCGGCGCCGTTCGGACGGATATTGTGTCGATCTCTTAAAAGTCGGGTTATTATTTCCTGTGCGAAAGGTACATCATTAGGAGTACTCACTGAAACGGATATGCTTTCTACATTTGGAACACCCATGATACTATTCTGAATAGTCGTATAAGGGATAAAAATAACGTCATCTTCATCGTGTCCGCCGGGTGTGTGTCCTATGGAACTCATTACTCCTATTACCCTAAAAGAGAATTTTCCCATTCGTATGTTTTCACCAACAGGGTTTTGGTAACCAAAAAGATTTTTCGCAACAGTTTTTCCAATAACACATACCCTTTCGGAATTTTCTACATCTCGATCATTAAAATAGTTTCCTCTCTCAGTAAACCAATCATTTATAAATATGAAATCAGGGGAGGTTCCGACTAGCTTTGTAAACCAATTACGGTTCCCCCAAACAACCTGCCCTTTTGTATTCAATAACGGTGATACATGTGTAACAATGTTGAGTCCTCGAATTGCCTCAGCATCTTCGGCTGTGAGAGGGTTAGCGCTCGCATTGCTTCTTATCCCGCTTTGAGTACCCTTTATTTGGTTGATGATTAGCGATTTCCCCCCTAAACCTGTTAATTGCTCTTCTATCATGAGCTTTGCACCTTGTGTCATAGAAATCAGTATTATTACAGCAGCGACACCGATGATAATACCTAGAGTAGTAAGGATGGAGCGGATTTTGTAACTTTTTAGTGCCTTGTAAGCAATTCTAGCTGCAAACCATAGATTCATATCGATTATTCATTAATTAAAGAACCCTTTAATCGTTATTTGATTTCATAGCTTGAAGACTCTATTAAAGATTAATAATCCACTATCTGGCTATATACAGGGTTTACCCTTAATCATTGTAACTGATCTTCTTTTTGCAGTTTATAATAATATTGTACACCACCCTTAGAAGACATCATGTATAAGGCTAAATAACAATCCGTTTATTGTTATCAGTCATTTAATTGTCCTCTATTTTTCATATTCCTAAAACAAAGAGCAAATTTGATCCATTATCTTTAGTATAATTTTAACCATACTCAATCACTAAATTAAAATCTTAACAGCGAATGCATTTCAATCTATTCTGTTTTTGATCCAAATTGTATAAATCAAATTGCTTTCTATCGCTCTAAACTAAGCAATCAACAACCCTGTAGCAAACTGCAGGGTATATTAGTAAAATGATACCGCCGCAACCGTCATTGCGAGGAGCCCTGAGCAAAGTAGAAGGGGGACGAAGCAATGACAATATAGGATAAACCCTGTAGCAAACTACAGGGAATTTGCAAGTTAAATTGATATTAACCTTGGATAATTTAAGATTAAAAATCAGAAAAGATGTATTCATAAATTCCTTTTCTCGCCTTCCAACGAAATATGATACAAAATATTTTTATCCCTTGTACTTCAATTTCCGCATACCATCATGATCTATTATATTCTCGAAATTTGGCAAGTAAACTTAAATTAATTTATCCTTCAGTCTAGAAATAACAAAGGTTGATTCATGATTGAAATTTCTCTAATTGTAGACAAGATTCATTATCAAAAAAAGCATATCGATGAAATGGAGAAACTATTTAAAAAAAACTTTATAACGCATGAAGATCAAGACTTAGAGAAAAAGTTCCGATCAGATCACCCAGAAATTCGAATTTATTTAAGACTCACTCAGGGTGTTTTACCTGTTGAGATATTTCGAGCAGTTGATAAAGATTTTTTTAAGACAGTCACAAACGAAACTTTTTTAAAGGCATTTTTAAATAATTCTTCTAATGAAACTCCGACCCTGATATTCCATTTTGTAGGCAAACTACGGTCGTTTGAATTTCGAATCAAGTCCAAAGACGAAGAAAACATCAAAGAGGGATCAGAAACAGTTTTCGATCAGCTCTTTAGTATATTAAAATCTGAAGAACTTCCCACTCTGAATAAAGAATCTAAAATATTCGATTTTGTAAATGGAGGATGGGTGTTAAATAAGTAGTAATATTAATGGCTCGCGGGTGGAAGATGCTCTTACGATCAACGACATCACAGGAACAATTGCAAAGAAAATTGATGCAGTCTACATGGTCACGGCAAGCGGAAGATCACCAAGTTGACGAATGGGCATTTTTCAACCCCTTGAATTAAGTACTAATTTGAGCCCATTTAATAGGTGTGATAGAATCCAAGCAGTCATGAAGGTAAGATCAATAAGAGGCTTTAAAGATATACTGCCCGATAGCATTAAGAGATGGCACTACATCGAGGACAGTGCTGGAAATATCTTTGAACTTTACGGTTTTTCCGAAATAAGAATTCCAGTAGTGGAATTTACGGACATCTTTGCAAGGAGTATTGGTACATCTACCGATATAGTTGAAAAGGAAATGTATAGTTTTACAGATAGGGATGGCTCATCCATAACACTTCGCCCTGAAGGCACCGCGGGAGTTGTGAGAGCATATATTGAAAACTCCTTGTATGCTAAATCCACAATTTCAAAACTTTATTACATGGGCATGATGTTCAGACACGAGAGGCCTCAGAAGGGAAGATACAGAGGCTTTTATCAGATCGGTGCCGAGCTCTTTGGTACAAAAGACCCCTATGCCGATTCAGAGATAATATTGATGCTCTGGCGATTTCTAGAAAAGATTGAAGTCACTAGTTTGATCAGGCTGGAGTTGAGCTCTCTTGGCGACGAAAATTGCCGGCCGTCTTATAAACAAAAACTTGTGAAATACCTTAGACCTTTAAAAAATGAGCTTTGTGAAAACTGTCAAAGAAGACTAGAAGTTAATCCGTTGAGAATCCTAGATTGTAAAGAAAAAAAATGTAAGGAAATCTCGAAGGATGCTCCATCAATGCTTGATAATCTATGCGATAATTGCAATAAGCATTTAGATCATGTAAAGGATTCTCTGGAAAATTTTAGTATTAAATACATTTTAAACCCGAGAATAGTAAGAGGTCTTGATTACTACACGCGCACAGTATTCGAAATCAAAACAGACGAACTCGGTGCTCAAAACGCTGTGGCAGCGGGTGGAAGATACGATGGTCTTGTGGAAGAACTAGGGGGACCCCCTACCCCGGCTGTCGGATTTTCAATTGGTATGGAAAGACTGGTACTCCTACATGAAAAGATAGTACCCGTGGGCTTTCAAAAAGGCGTGGATGCTTTTATTGCATTTATAGGAAAAGACACGAAAAAAACCGCATTTCAATTCGCCTATGATTTCAGAAAACAGGGCATATCGGTAGAGATGGAATACGAAAATAAAAGCTTAAAGACTCAACTTAAGAAGGCAGATAAACTTGGTGCAAAATACGCGATTATTGTAGGAGAAGAAGAACTCGCTAGAGGAAAAGTAAAAGTGAGAAATATGGGATCGAGCTCTGAAGAGGAAATTAATATTGATAAAGTAAAACAGTTATCGATCAAACTTAGTAACTGATGGATCGATAAACCTAATTGTAAAGCCATGAACCACCCTGCAGCAAGTTGCAGGGTATCTAAATACGAGAAGGTATTCCTGACGGTCAATGACACTAGGGAGTTGCCTCCTTAAACAGGCAATAGCCCACAACCTGTCATTTCTTTAGATGTCACGTAATTCATGGACAAAATTGATAAAATTTCAATATTATTCTCCTTTTCATTAATCCTTTTCGAAAGGGATTTAATTGGCATTCCAAAAATTGCGTTAAGAAAATTAGGGGCGAAGACGTTAAAATAAATTTGCGGGGTGGGGTTGAATTCAAATTTTTTAGTCAGAGTGTATGATTTTTAGCTAAATTTTTGGGCAGCCTTGTCCTTGTATATTAAGAAGACTAACAAAATCAATATAGAATAAACATT